>DAIOXG010000247.1:0-4744 GCA_036758085.1 Prevotella sp.
TAAGCACGACTGGAAAAACAAATATCTGATAACCCACGTTACTTACCGTCTCTCTACCGTGTTCAACTCACATCTCGACTACGGCAACATACGCAAGGAACTCGACAACAAGGGTATCGAGCACCCTACGGCACAGCAGCTGCGACAGACCATTATCGATATCCGCAACGCAAAACTCCCCGACCCTAAGGTGGAGGGAAACGCCGGAAGCTTCTTTATGAACCCTATCGTGGATATGGAAAAATTCAATGAGCTTCTTGCCGAATATCCCGACATGCCTCACTATGAGATTGACGAGGAACATGAGAAGATTCCTGCCGGCTGGATGATTGACCAGTGTGGATGGAAGGGAAAGACCCTGGGCAAGGCTGGGGTTCACTCAAAGCAGGCCCTGGTGCTCGTAAACAAGGGCTGTGCCACGGGACAGGACATCGTGAACCTCTGCGAAACGATACAAAAGGACGTAAAGAATAAATTTGGCATCGACATTCATCCGGAAGTAAATATCATTTAAATGAAACTCACTTTTCTCGGCACAGGAACATCGGTCGGCGTACCTACCATAGGCTGCCGTTGCAAGGTTTGCCAAAGTCACGACCAGCACGACAAGCGTCTGCGCTGCTCGGCAATGGTGGAAACCGAAAAGACAAGAATCGTTATAGACTGCGGACCAGACTTCCGCGAACAGATGATGCATCAGGAGTTTCGCAAGATTGACGCTATGCTCATCACACATTCCCACTACGACCATGTAGGGGGAGTGGACGACTTACGCCCGTTTTGCGTGTTCGGCGACATCGACGTATATGCCGACCCTATATCCGAAAAGAGTCTACGGCAGACCATGCCATACTGCTTTGCCGAACATCTATATCCCGGAGTGCCGAAGATCAGACTGCACCAGCTGAACCCTCACGAGGAATTAAAGGTAAATGAACTGACAGTCTTGCCGTTTAGGGTGATGCACGACAAACTGCCTATCCTGGGCTATAAAATCGGTAAACTGGCTTATATAACAGACATGAAAACTATCCCCGAAGAGGAGATTACACTACTGCAAGATATTGACGTGCTCGTGGTGAACGCCTTGCGCTTCACCAAGGAGCACCATTCACACATGCTCGTCGACGAAGCTCTTGCCTTTGCCAAAAGGACAAGTGCACAACGGGTTTTCTTCACCCATATGTGCCACGACATCGGTCTGCACAACAAGGTGAACAAAATTCTTCCAGACGGCATCACACTTGCATACGACGGAGAAACAGTTGAAATTTAAAGCTTTCCCCCTCTCTCACCGATACAACAAGAGAGGGGGTATTTTTATACACATAACACTCCCGACAACAATATTACCCGGATTATGGAAAATAAATTCAAGATATATAGGAGTTAGCATAAGGACAAAAAAAAAGAGGATAATATGATCACTCACATCAGCCTCCTGAAAACAAATCTAACGATTTTTGTTATGTGAGCAACGAAATCGTTGCAAGCATAAACGTTGTCATCGTTTTAATCTAATAACATAATCTTTACCTTAAATCTATCAAACTACTAACCTATGAAAAAAATGTATTCTCCCGAACACGTTGCAAAGGTACACATTCTTGTGTTCGTGCACAAACGTTTCGGGAGAAATATTACATTTATTTATTCTTTCTTGATGTAAATCAAGCACAAAGCAAAAAAACTGGTATTATTCTATCATTTTAAGGAAATCATCCTCATTAATAATAGGAATTCCGAGTTTCTCGGCTTTCTGCAGTTTCGACGGTCCCATATTGTCTCCGGCAAGGATAAAGGACGTTTTGCCGCTGATGCTGCCAACATTCTTTCCGCCATTCTGTTCTATCAGGAGTTTATACTCGTCGCGGCTGTGATGCTGGAACACGCCACTGATTACGACACTCTTGCCCTTGAGCTTGTCTGAAGCCTGAGCCGTCTGCTCTTCACTGAGCGCCATCTGCAGTCCGTAGCTGCGCAAACGTTCCACGATATCCAGATTCTGCGGATTATGGAAGAAAGTCATAATGCTCTTTGCCATAACCTCGCCGATACCGTCAATCTCGAGTAGCTGTTGGAGAGAAGCCGTCATAAGATTATCAATATTCTTGAAATGGCGTGCAAGTAATTTTCCCGAAGTCTCCCCCACGAACCGAATGCCGAGAGCGAAGACTACACGTTCAAACGGCACTTGCTTTGATGCCTCAATACCCTTGATTATCTTCATAGCCGATTTCTGTCGGTTGCCGTCGCCGTTAATCTGCTGCACGTCGATAGTATAAAGGTCGGCTACATTATGAACGAGTCCCAGACGATAGAAGTCGTCTACCGTTTCCGGACCGATACTGTCGATATTCATAGCCCGTCGCGAAATGAAATGCTCTACCCTACCCTTTATCTGCGGCGGACAACCGGCATCGTTAGGACAATACCATGCCGCCTCGCCTTCATAGCGCACGAGTTTTGTGCCACACTCCGGACAATGAGTGATAAACCTCACAGGGCTGGCATCTGCCTGTCGCTTGTCGAGATCTACGCCAACTATCTTAGGGATTATCTCCCCACCCTTCTCCACATAGACATAATCCCCTATATGAAGATCAAAGCTACGGATAAAATCCTCGTTGTTCAGCGTGGCGCGCTTCACGGTAGTTCCGGCAAGCTGAACGGGATCCATATTCGCCACTGGTGTTACGGCTCCAGTACGTCCCACCTGGAATGTAACTTCATTAAGTCGGGTGCAAGCCCTCTCAGCCTTGTACTTGTAGGCTATTGCCCAACGCGGACTCTTTGCCGTATAGCCCAAATTACGCTGTTGTCTGAGGGAGTTCACCTTCAATACGATACCATCAGTAGCCACCGGCAAGTTTTTTCGCTCCGTATCCCAATAGTTTATATAGTCGTATATCTCCTGCAGTGTCTTCACCTTTTTCATCCCCTCGCTAATCTTGAAGCCCCATTTCTTAGCCTCCATCAGATTCTCATAATGTCCGTCGCACGGCATTTCGTCGCCAAGCAGATAATAGAGATAGGAGTCGAGCTGCCGACTTGCCACGAGAGCAGAGTTCTGACTTTTCAGTGTTCCGCTTGCCGCATTTCGCGGGTTGGCAAATAGCGGTTCCTCTGCAGCCTCACGCTCGGCATTAAGGCGTTCGAAGACTTTCCATGGCATAAGTATCTCACCACGAATTTCAAATTCATGTGGATAGCCAGTGCCAGGCAACACGAGCGGAATGCAACGTATTGTCTTGACATTTTCCGTCACGTCGTCGCCGTGCACACCGTCGCCTCTGGTAACTCCGCGTATGAGTTTTCCGTCGACATACGTAAGACTGATAGACAATCCGTCGTATTTCATCTCGCAACACACTTCAAAGTCTTCCCCATTCAATCCCCGTTTCACGCTGTCATACCAGTCTGCCACATCTTGTTCGTTATACGTATTGGCAAGAGAGAGCATAGGGTATTTATGCGTAACCTGTTTGAATTCATGATTTAAGTCGCTTCCTACTCGCTGTGTCGGCGAGTTAGGGTCAGCGACTTCCGGATGTTTAGCCTCAAGGTCTTGCAGCTCATGCATCATGAAGTCGAACTCCTGGTCGGAAATCTCCGGTTGGTTCAACACATAGTATTTATAGTTATGTTCATGCAACTCACGGCGCAGTTGCAATATTCTCTTTTTTTCGTCCATTTCCATTATGTTTTTTCAATCGTTTTCAGATTCCCCCATCTTTCATTTTTTCAATCTTTCCATTTTTCTTTGCAGAATTTCTCTCCGAGTCGGAATCCCTCCTCGTAGAGTCGTTCCAGTTTTTCCACATCTTTTTCCATACGTCCAACTTCAATCGGTCGTTCTGGTCGGATACAGATGATTTCCCCCTTTTCTTCCATTTCGTCAATCATGTCGAGCTGACGGTTATAGGCAGCACAGCGATGACTCAGGGCAACCCGAAGTCGCGGATAGTTCTTATATATAAAATGTGGTATTTTATGGTCTTTCTCTGTAGAGCGGTATCCTTTGTTACGGGTAAGAACAAGAACGTTTGTCTTATGTCCCTTCTCTATAGAGCGCATCACCGGGATACTGTCAACTATCCCCCCGTCAAGCATCGGAATACCGTCGACCATAACGATTTTGCTGACATACGGCAGACTGCTTGATGCCTTTACGATATCAATCACCCGTTGCTTGTCGTGTCGTTCCGAGAGATAGCATGCAGTACCTGTAAGACAGTTGGTAGTAACCATCTCAAATTCATCTGGATTGCTAAAAAAGGCATCATAGTCATACGGCAAGAGTTTGTCTGGAAAATCCTCATACAGGAGTTTGCGGTCGAAGATGCAGCCTTGCGTCAGCAAATGACGCAGTCCGATATACTTGTATTTTGCGAGATAATCGATATTCGAAATTCTGGCGCGTCGTATCTGGTGACTCATGTAAGAAAGTCCGTTGCACGCTCCGGCGGATACTGCCACTACATAATGGAAGTATACATTGTTCTTCATAAACCCGTCGAGCACTCCGCTCGTGAAGGTGCCGCGCATTCCGCCGCCCTCAAGCACCAGTCCAGTATTCCAGTTAACCTGCATAATTTTCAAATATATACTCTAAAATTGTCAAATAGCTTGTAAAAGCCACACACATGAAACAAATTATTAGCCTTTTTCAGTAAAATTCCATGCAAAGATAATGCTTTTCATCGAAATATGCCTATCTTTGCAAAGATAATATACGTATTTT
>DAIOXG010000248.1:0-4737 GCA_036758085.1 Prevotella sp.
TCTTGCAAACCACCATCATGCCCTGGCAGATGCCGAAGCCTGTGCTGCCATTGCTTTGGAGATACTGTAGGTTCCCCTCTGTAATATTGCACAATTGAACTGAATCTTTGGTTAATGTTGGTTAATCCTGTGTGGGGAAACTTGGCGGATACAGGCAATAGTTACTCTTTGGTAACTATCTTACCCTTTTGTGCCTTCTTGCATTGTATGATGGAGCGTTGTAACTTTGCAGCGTAAAAACAATAAAGTTAAACGCATTAATAATACAAAAGCAATGAAAGAAGCAAAGACAATCGTAAAGTTGGAGAATGCTACAGCCGTAGACTTCGGCAAGTTGAACGAATTGGGCGAATATGTTTTGGAACTCTCACCAGAGGTTAAGATTTCAGGAAAAGTGTTCGGCGGAGCAGCTGTCGGTGCAACTGGCGGTGAGTTCTCTTTCCAGTCGTTTGCCCCAAGCACAGAGACAGGTTTCCTGCACACCCACAAGAACCACGAGGAGTTCTATTTCTTCCTCAGTGGCAAAGGCGAGTATCAGGTAGACGGCAAAGTGTTCTCGGTGGGCGAGGGGAGCGTGGTTAGAGTGGCTCCTGCGGCAAAGCGCTCTGTAAGAAACAACGGCACGGAGCCATTGGTAATGCTCTGCGTGCAGTATCGCGGCAACACTTTTACAGCAGATGATGCTGCCGATGGAGTGATACTGAACGAAAAAGTAGAGTGGTAATATAGTATTTTTGATAGGGGAAAAGAGAAAAGGCAGGAGAGTGTATCATCAAGTACTTCTCTTGCCTTTTCTTCTTGATTATAATATCTACGCTTTCTTCTTCAGCGGATTAAACAGGTCGAACGATGCGTCCCAGTCTTTCCATACCGGTTCGCGTCCCAGTTCGCGCAGACGCTGGTTGATAACCTTTGCCGTACGCTCGTCGCTCACGGTAAACTGCTCCAGAGCCTGTGGATAAGTGTGGTATCCGCCTGGATTCACCTTCGATTCAGCCGACATCGTCGTTACGCCGAGCGTAGCCATATTGTCGCGGATGAAAGCCGGTTCGCGGGTAGAGTAGGAGATGTCCACATCGTGGTCGAAGATGCGCATGGCAAACGTAGCCTGGGCAAGTTCGCGGTCGGTCATAAAGCAGTTAGGCTGGAAACCCTCGTTCTGAGCCGGACGCATTCGAGGAAAGTTCACGCTGTATTTCGTTCGCCAGTAGTGCTTCTGCAGATACCTCAAGTGATAAGCCATCATCACCACATCCGTGCGCCATTCCTTCTCCAGTCCTATCAACACTCCCATACCGATAGAATGGACACCAGCCTGCCCCATACGGTCGAAGCCGTTGCATCGCCATTCAAAGCGACTCTTCATTCCGCGAGGGTGATACAGCTTGTAGTGGTCGCGGTTGTAAGTCTCCTGAAAGCATATCACGCCGTTCATGCCATGTTCGGCAAGAGTGCGGTAATCCTCTGTAGAGAGCGGCATCACCTCAATCTTTATGTTAGAGAAATACTTCTTCGCTATGTCTATAGCCTTGGCAAGATACGGAGTGCCCGCCTTTGCCGGATTCTCTCCCGTAACGAGGAGAATATTCTCAAACGGTGCCAACTGTTTGATAGCCTTATACTCGTTCTCTATCTGCTCCGGGGTGAGGATAGTGCGTGCCATGGGATTCTCACGGTGGAAACCGCAGTAAACGCAGGAGTTTGAACAGGAGTTGGTGATATAAAGAGGAATGAACATCGACATCGTCTTGCCGAAGCGTTCCTCGGTGTATCGCCTTGACAGATGTGCCATTTCCTCAAGATAGGGTTCGGCAGCCGGCGAGAGCATTGCCATAAAGTCGTTCACGTCGCAGTGGCTCTTTCCTAAAGCGCGGCGCACGTCAGTAGCAGTCATGCTCGCGATACGCTCCGTGGTCTCCTGCCAACTTATTTTTTCTAATTCTTCGCTAAACATAATTTTCCTTTTATTATTTCCTGGAGCATGGCTTATAGGCATACTCCTTAATCTCAGTTATCGACGGCTCTTTGCCACAGAGGGCGCAGCTGTCGTCCCTTTCCACATCGTAGCGCCTCCATTCCATTGTCAGTGCATCGAGAGTGAGCAGGGCATTGGTGAGCGGTTTGCCCACGGCAGTAAGGCATTTTATTGCTTCCGTAGCCTGCATCGTTCCGATTATGCCGGCAAGCGGACCAAGCACTCCTACCATGGAGCAAGTCTCAACATCAGCCATTGCCGGCGGCTCCGGAAACACACAGCGGTAGCAAGCCGTACCTGGCATGTGGGTCATTATCTGTCCGTAGAATCTGTTTATTCCGCTGATGGTAAAACCTTTGCCGAGCATAACGCAGGCATCGTTTACGAGATATTTCGACGAGAAATTGTCGGTGCCCTCCACCACGAAATCGTATGGCTTTATCAGTTCCAGGGCATTCTGCTCGTTGAGGAACGTTTCGTGTTCCACCACCTCCACATCCGGGTTCATCGCCCTGAGTCTTTCGGCAGCAACCTCCACCTTTGGGTGTCCCGTATCTTTAGTAGTGTAGACCACCTGTCGCTGCAGGTTGGTAACCGACACGAAGTCGCCGTCAATCAATCCGATGCGTCCCACTCCGGCAGCAGTAAGATACATTGCCGCCGGCGAGCCCAGTCCGCCGGCACCCACTATGAGCACCTTCGACTGGAGCAGCAATTCTTGCGCCTTTCTGCCGAATCCGTCGAGTATGACATGGCGGTCGTATCGCCGCCTTTGTTCAGGAGAAAGTTCCATTATTTCTTGAATTTCCTAAGGTCGTGGGTAAGACGTGCGGCACAGAAGTCCGGTCCGCACATCGTGCAGTATTCACCGTCGGTATGTCCTGCTTCTTCAAAATATTTCAGGGCAAGCTCCGGGTCGAGCGAGAGGTGGAACTGGTCTCTCCAGCGGAATTCAAAGCGAGCCTTCGACAGGGCGTTGTCTCTCACCATAGCTCCGGGATGTCCCTTGGCAAGGTCGGCGGCATGAGCAGCAATCTTATAGGTTACTACACCCGTGCGCACATCCTCTTTATTTGGCAGGGCGAGATGCTCCTTCGGCGTAACGTAGCAGAGCATAGCCGTTCCGAGCCATGCAATCTGTGCTCCGCCGATGGCAGAAGTGATATGGTCGTAGCCCGGGGCAATGTCGGTAACGAGCGGACCGAGCGTGTAGAACGGAGCCTCATGACAGTGGTCAAGCTGTCGCTCCATGTTCTCCTTAATCTTCTGCAACGGCACATGTCCCGGTCCTTCGATAAACGCCTGCACGTTCTTGTCCCATGCCCTTGTTACGAGTTCACCCATCGTGTCGAGTTCGGCAAACTGAGCCGCATCGTTGGCATCGGCAATACATCCGGGGCGCAGTCCGTCGCCGAGCGAGAGGGCAACGTCGTATTTTGCCACAATGTCGCAGATATCGTCGAAATGCTCATACAGGAAGCTCTCCTTGTCTTTCAGCAAGCACCATTTGCTCATGATGCTACCGCCACGGCTCACGATACCGCAAAGACGGCTGTCGGCGAGATGCACGTTGTGCCGGCGTATTCCGGCATGAATGGTGAAATAGTCCACACCCTGTTCGCATTGCTCTATAAGCGTGTCGCGGTAAACCTCCCACGAGAGGTCTTCTACCTTGCCGTTCACCTTTTCCAGAGCCTGATAGATAGGCACGGTGCCCACCGGTACAGGACAGTTGCGCAATATCCATTCGCGTGTTTCGTGGATATTGTTTCCAGTGGATAGATCCATCAGCGTGTCGCCTCCCCATTTGCACGACCACACCGCCTTGTCTACCTCCTCCTCGATGCTTGATGTAGTGGCAGAGTTGCCTATGTTTGTGTTAATCTTCACAAGGAAGTTTCTGCCGATAATCATCGGTTCGCTCTCCGGGTGGTTTCTGTTGGCCGGCAGCACGGCACGACCGCGTGCAATCTCGCTGCGCACGAATTCCGGTGTGATATGTGTCTTGATGCCCAGCTCCTCGCAGTTCATGTTTTCGCGTATTGCCACGTATTCCATCTCCGGTGTGATGATTCCCGCCTTGGCGTAAGCCATCTGGGTCATTCCGCCCTCGCACTGCGGACGGTTTTCTATCCACGGCAGGCGCAGCTTAGGCAGTCCGCGGTGAAGGTCCACCTTATAGTCAGGGTCGGTATACGGACCGCTGGTGTCGTAGATATATACAGGGGCATTGGGAGTCATGTGCGGTATGCCGTTCTCGTCTTTCGTAACGGTAGGGGTGAGGTTCACCTTAGTCATACCAACTCTTATCTCCGGGAAAATCTTTCCCTTCATATAAGCCTTCTCTCTCTTTGCGTATGCTTTATTGTCGTTTGGCATTACAGTAATTTTTTTTATGGGTTTATCTTGTAATCTTTGTATTTACGATAGGAAACTGGTAAGTGGTGAACTTGCTTCGGCTGCGTCGCACACGGCACCGAGACCGGCTTCGTATGCCCGTCTGCCACACACCACAGCCTCATTGAATGCTGTAGCCATCTCCACTGGATTTCCAGCCACGGCGATTGCCGTATTCACAAGACAGGCGTCGGCTCCCATTTCCATAGCCTCGGCAGCATGACTTGGTGCACCGATGCCGGCATCCACAACTACAGGCACCGTGGCTTGCTCGATGATAATCTGCAGGAAGTCTTTCATCCTCAGTCCTTTGTTCGTTCCTATCGGTGCAGCCAGCGGCATGACGGTTGCAGCGCCAGCCTCTT
>DAIOXG010000249.1:0-4726 GCA_036758085.1 Prevotella sp.
CATTACTTGCAGATTCCATTGCAAATTTACAATAAATTATGGTAATGACAAAAGGTTGCAGCGATTATTCTTTTCCACTGTTACCCTTTAGCCACCCCTTGCCCCATCTCAGCAAAGCACACCCAAGCAGAAAACCGAGAGTTGCCCCGATGCTGTTGGCTATAAAGTCGAGCCAATCGCCACTGCGCCTTCCGCCAGTACAGTTAGCCTGGAGAATCTCTATCAGTCCGCTCATCAGCACAGGACACAGCCATACATACAACAACATACGGCGGATTCCAGGGAAAGGACGGCGGGAACGCAGCGTCTCGATCCACATCACGGTGCATGTTCCGCAGTACATAGTGATATGAGTCCACTTGTCCATAAGCGGGACTTTGTCGAGCGGAGTATGAGGCGGAGTACAGAAACAAAGTATCCAGATAAGAAGGATACAGACGGTTGAAAGGGGATAAGTTGATAATAAATTAAACCTTTTATTCATGATTTCTTTATAATTTGATGCAAAAGTACGGATTATTTTGTAATTTTGCAACAATTATAGAGAAAAGAATAAATAGAGAACTCGGAGAGTTCAGAGAAATCGGAAAACTAAGTAAGATGGATAACAAGCAAAGAGCAAATTTTGGAAGTAAACTGGGTGTGATACTCGCCACGGCAGGAAGTGCCGTGGGGTTAGGCAATGTATGGAGATTCCCTTATATGGCAGGTCAGAACGGCGGAGCCGCATTTATCTTCATATATATATTCTGTGTTTTCATGCTCGGCATACCTTGTATGGTAAACGAGTTTATTATCGGTCGCAATTCAGCGAGCAATACGGCACGAGCCTACCGCAAGCTGTCAAACGGTACGCCATGGGCACTGGTGGGCTATCTCGGAGTACTGACCGGCTTTATAATCACGGGCTACTATGCCGTAGTTTCGGGCTGGTGCTTTCAGTATATCTTTGCTTCGGCGATAGGACATCTTCACGGCAGTCCGGAGTTTTTCGCCAACTACTTCGAAACATTTGAGAAAGACCCTCTGAAACCGGTATTTTGGGCAGTGGCATTCCTCGCCGTAACCCATTTCGTAATCGTGAGAGGAGTGAAAAACGGTATTGAGAAAGCATCAAAACTGCTCATGCCGGCACTGTTTCTGCTTCTGTTGATACTCGTAGTGGCATCCCTATTGCTGCCAAACGCATGGAAGGGAGTAGAGTTTTTGTTCAAGCCAGACTTCTCAAAAGTAACAAAAGACGTGTTCCTCGGAGCCTTAGGACAGTCGTTCTATTCCATGAGTATCGGTATGGGTTGCCTGTGCACCTTTGCTTCGTATTTCTCAAAGCAGACAAATCTCACGAGGAGTGCCGTACAGATAAGTCTTATCGACACAATCGTGGCAATACTCGCCGGACTGCTAATTTTCCCGGCAGCCTTCTCCGTAGGGATAAGTCCCGATTCCGGTCCGGCACTAATCTTCATAACGCTCCCCAACGTATTCGAGCAAGCCTTCAGCCACATGCCGATAGTAGGCTACGTAGTGGCATTAGGGTTCTACGCCCTACTGTCGCTTGCCGCCCTGACATCGTTGATTTCACTACACGAAGTAAGTACGGCATTCTTCCAGGAGGAGCTGCATACGAGCCGGAAGAAGGCAGCCACGACAGTAACCGTGATATGCTCCATGATAGCAGCCTGCTGCTCGCTGTCGCTCGGTAAATGGGAATTTCTGAGTATCGGCGGCAAATCGTTGTTCGATTGTTTCGACTTCCTCACGGGTCAGATAATGCTGCCGATGGGAGGTTTCCTCACGTGTCTTTTCGTCGGGTGGTATCTGCCAAAGAAGATGCTTCGCGAAGAATATACCAATATGGACTCAATGCGAGGCAGATTCTTCCGTCTGTATCTGATAAGCGTGAAATATGTCTGTCCGCTGCTTATACTCATAGTATTTCTACATCAGTTCGGAGTAATTTAGGGCTCTTCCGGTATTTGGGGAGTGATGAACCTTATTTACGAAAGTATCGTTTTGCTTTAAAAAAGGTGTTGTAACGGTAGTTAAAAGTGTTTTTAACTGCCGTTAAAAGTGTTTTCAACGATAGTTAAAAGTGTTTTCAACGGTAGTTAAAACACCTCCATTTGGCTAATCCGCTCCTTCGGGATATGACAGACAAGACTTGAAATCTACTTCATCCCCCCCAAAAAGATTCACCACCTCATATTCCGGAAGAACCTCTTTTTATCGGTGTTGGTTTGGATTTGCAAAGCTTTTTCGTGATTTTGGTTTGGATTTGCATCGATTTCAAGCGATTTTTGGTTTGGATTTGAAAATAAATAGTATCTTTGTAGCTGATTATTAAATAATTAGATATGTTTCAAAGATTAGCAACATATCCAAATCCGACGGAAGTATCTTTACTCTCTATAATATTCCTATATATTATGCCGGCAGTTTAAGAAAGTTGCTTGACAGGATATTCAACAGAGTGTGAGGGTAGAGCTTTTTACCCTCACACTTACCCTCACCATTTAAGTATCTGAACATCAATACATTTCACCAAAAGGTGAGGGTGTGAGGGTAAAATCACCGAAAAACATTTTCCAATAAATCAGTTAGGGAAATAGCTTAATCCTCGCCATTATAAGTCTGAAAGTTATAAAAACGTAAAAAATAAGGAATTGTAGAACAACGTAACACTTTTATATGTAATTTTGCAAAATATTTCCGTCATACTCTTTTTCTGTAAAAGGTAGACGGCAATAGGTATTACACATAATTAATAATTAAAATGAAGAAAATTTTTACTTTATTGGCTTCGGCACTCTTTGCCGCAACAGTAAGTGCTGAGAGCTACACAGGTGCTCTGAAGGTAACAGTAAACGGCATCACTACCGATGCAGGAAATGCTGCCGTTGAAATGACTGCCAATGGTGACGGAACTTGCAACTTCTCCCTGAAGAACTTCATGTTCGTAGAGAGCGGTCAGCAGATGCCTGTAGGAACAATCAACCTTACAGAAATCCCTTATGACAAAGCAAGTGCTGTAGCTGTATTCTCAGGAGATCAGGATCTTACAATCGCTGACGGTGATGACCCAAGCGTTTCTTTCTGGATGGGCAGTATGCTCGGTGAGATGCCTATCTTCATCCAGGGCTCTACCTACAACGGCAAGATGAAGGCAGTTATCCTTATCGATGCAAACAAGAACGGCCTCGGCGTGATAAAGGTGCTTTTCGGCGATGATGCCAACGAGGTGGGACAGATTTCCAACTCAGGTTTCGAAAAATACCATAAGGCAGGTTCTATCGACGAGGCTAACGCATGGCACTCATTCGGCAGCTGCGACGGAAAGTTTGCAAGTATGGTAAAGGGTACAGCGCATACAGAGGCTGTGAAAGACGTTTGTCCCGGTACAACAGGAACAACATCGCTGCGTATATTCTCTACATCAATCTTAGGTATTTCTGCCAACGGTACAGTAACGACAGGTCGTATGTCAGCCGGTTCAGTTTCTGCTACAGACAAATCAAACCACGCTTACCTCGACATGTCGAAGACTGATGTCGACGGCAACGGCGATCCATTCTACACAGCCCTGACTGCATGTCCAGACTCTATCGGCGTATGGATGAAATACAAACCGGGCAAGAGCGGACTCAAGGCTTCTATCTCGGCTGTAATCACCGACGGAACTTATTATCAGGATCCGGAGGACAAGACATACAACAACGTAGCAGCAAAGGCAAGCAATGCCAATATTGAGGAGAACGGCGGAGACTGGCAGTACGTAACGGTGCCTTTCGACTATGATTCATACGAAAAGCCAGAGGGACAAGAGATTGCCGGCAGAGCTATGCTCGTTACAATGTCTACATGTGCTACTCCTGGTGGCGGCACCGGCAACGACAACTTGTATGTTGACGACCTGCGCCTGATTTACAACTACAAGCCACAGGCTATCACCTACAACGGCGCAGCATTTGCTGACTTTGCAACAGACAAGTTTGAGTACACACTCACAGACGTAGATGATTTTGATGCCGACTTCCTTATGGCTGTAGTTCCTTCAGAGGACTACGACGAGTCAAAGGTAGTGGTAGAGGACGAGGAGACTCCAGGCAACGGAACAGTTTACTACACTCTTATCTCAGGCGACTATCAGAACACCGTTACTTACACTATCCACTACACTGGAACTACAGGCATCAACGGCGTGGAGAATGTCAAGAACAACGGCGTAGCCGGTATCTATGACCTCAGCGGTCGCCGCGTAAACATGAATGCCGCTCAGCACGGCGTGTTCATCATCCGCACTGCCGACGGCAAGACTTACAAGGTGAACAAGTAATCAGGCAAGAGAACATCCGATGTTCTTTTAACAATATAATCCCGGACTGAAAAGTTCGGGATTTTTTCAGTTTTAGAGGATTTATCTATCTGCTGTTTTGTACTTTATCATATTATCATTATCTTTGTAACGAAATAGCGTGCCCAATACAAGCGACGGGCTATAAACATAAAATAATTCAAGTTTCGGATTTATAATCGTCCCCTCCCCCCGCCTCCCCCTCCGGGGGCGGAGCGGTTACCATTGATTGTTATAAGGTTTGCATACTTATCATTAATAAATCTGTATTATTACTAAATTTATATGTAAGCATCTCAGCTTTTAGCAGAAAGAGCAACTGCTTCTCCCCTGGAAGGGGAGACGGGAGAGGGGAAGAAAGTAAATCAGAAACTT
>DAIOXG010000250.1:0-4725 GCA_036758085.1 Prevotella sp.
TAAATTATCATTTATCCGCTTGTTAAGTTCAATTTTGCGGTCAATGGAATTAAGAATGGAGACTACATCATTCTGAATGTTTATATTTGGAAGATGTATCTCTATTTCTTCAAATACAGACTTTGGTAATATTGGTGTTGTTGTAGAACCTGCTAATTGCTTGAAATATGATTTCATTGTAGATAGCAGATAGTAGACATAAAGAGGATTTACATTCTCCTTAAATTGCGTAATTGTATTAATTTGCTGATTGGTAGCACACTTAATGTTGGAATAAGCCACATTTCCCATATCGGAACCGATGCAGCCAACAAGTACACTTTCACCTGAAATTGTATTGCTTTCAATTTCATTGAAACCCTTTTGAGTGATAAATCGTTTATTGCGATTCATCATACAAAATCCCTTTGAAATATCTTCTGGCGTGTAAAAAGGAATGTTGCCATTTACATAGTTGTCTTCAGATTCCGTGGATGGAGTCTTCCCTGTTACAACTTTACCAATGTCTGCAAGTTTATATTTCGTTAGTTTCATTTCTCACTCATTTTATATGCCGCCTAATTTTGCAAGTCAGCCTTGCAAAATTAGGCGAGTAAATATTATTCATCCCCCAACAATCCCCTCACTTCCTTGTCGAAGTCAGAGTCAATGCGTTGGGTCTTGTTGAAAATATCGTATTCCTCTTCCGCTTTCTGTATGGCTTGCGCAGCCGATATTTTGCCCTTATCGGGCAGAATCTGGTAACGACGGAAAGTAAGGAACTCGTTTACGCTTGCCGAGAACTGCTGCATATTGAACGTGTTTTCACGCTCTATTAGGTCTTCGATGTAGTCGAAAAAGCCAGTGACGGCACGCTCCAGTTGTCGTATTTCCTTCTCCTGCAGATAGTTTTTGGCAATGCTCACATCCGATTTCAGAATACGTCCGTCTGGCGCATACTTCCAAGTGGTAAGTCCCATATTCTCCTTTGTGTGGTCAGCCTTGGAGTAGATAATCTCCGCTGCCGTATGCCCGGTGATGGCATAGTGGAAGCAGTTTTGAATCATCGCATAGAAGTCGCGTGTTGTAGGCGAGTTCTTGTCATAATCAGTGCTGCACTCCGCATAAATATCCGTTATCTGCTGCCAGATACGGCGTTCGCTTGCACGAATAGAGCGCACACGTTCGAGCAACTCACGGAAGTAGTCCTTTCCGAACACCGCCGTACCCTGCTTCAACCGCTCGTCGTCCATGGCGAAGCCCTTTTTGATGTATTCATTGAGAATTTTTGTTGCCCATTGGCGGAAGCGAGTTGCTTTCAGCGAAGAAACACGATAGCCAACGGCAATGATAGCGTCGAGCGAATAGAAAGAAGTTTCATACGTTTTACCGTCAGTGGCAGTTGTTTCCATTTTGGAAATAACTGAATCTGCAATAAGTTCACCCTCTTCAAAAATATTCTTCAAGTGCTTGCTGATAGCAGGAACACCCACCCCAAAGAGTTGCGCCATAGCCTTTTGCGTACACCAAATCGTCTCGTCCTTGATGACCACCTGCACCTTGCCCTCGGCATCCGGCATATTGTACAGTAGGAATTGAATCTCATTGCTCATGTTCGGTATCCTTTCCAACATTTGCATCAAACGAAATGCAATCCAGCTGCTTTAGAATCTCCGTTTCAAGACGATGACTCTCCTCAAACTGCGCTTTCAGAGTAGACTTGTAATTATCCATGCGGCGATTGAACTCCTCCTCCGTGATGTCAACATAGTCAATCTTGATGTCGAAATATTGACCGGCAGAGAGACTGTAACCTTTTTCCTTAATCTCATCGTAAGTCACGGCAACCGAGAAATCGTCCACGGCTTCCTTGTTTTGGAATGTATTGACAATCTTGTCAATCTCAAAATCGCGGAGTCTTCGCTTCTGGTTGTTGCCCTCCTTGTATTCCTCACCGAGTTTGCTTGCATCAATGAGAATCACCTTATCGCTCTTTGCGCTCTTGTCGAAGAAAAGCACCGACACATTCGTACCCGTAGTAGCAAACACGTTTGACGGCATGGAAACGCAGCCGTACACCCATTTCTCGTCCACAATGCGCTGCAAAATACGCTTCTCCACACCGCTCTTGGAATTGATAAATCCGGTAGGAATGACGATGGCACCCTTACCCGTAGGCTTCAGCGAGTTAAGCAGATGCTGGATAAAGCAAGTGTATATAGCCATCTTCGGCTTGTTGGGATCAACCTTTTTCACAGCGTTAGGAACGCCAGCCCAGAAGCGGATGGTGTCGGCAGCAAGCGTGTCACGGTATTCAGGGAAGTCGAGCTTGAACGGAGGGTTGCTGACAATGAAGTCAAACTTCTTCAGCACCCCATTGCTCTCCTTGTGCGAAGGCTCAGTGAGCGTGTTTCCCTGCACCACGTTAGGCAGCGAAGCAGCAAAGTTGTTGAGAATAAGATTAAGACGAAGCATCTCCGACGACTTCTCCGAAATATCCTGCGAATAGATGGAGCAACGATCCTCGCCAATCTGATGGGCGAGAGCCATGAGCAGCGTGCCAGTACCAGCCGACGGGTCATAGCAAGTGATGCCACGAAGGTCAGCATTATCGCCAACCAACAGCCGAGCCATCACCTGCGCAATGGCACGAGGCGTGTAATATTCTGCATACTTGCCACCACCAGCATTGTTAAATCCCTTCAGAAGATACTCGAAGATATGAGAGAAGAAATCGTATTTCTCATCAAACACATCCTCAAAGTTGAACGAAGCCACATTACGCATAAGAGCCTTGGCAAACTCGTCACGCTTCTGCGTGTCAGTAACATAAGTGGTAAGCGGAAAGAAAATGTTCACCTTACTCTTGCCCGAAGTAGATACAGAGAACGTGTCGGCATTGAGGGAGGCGATGTCAACGAGCGTAGCGTCGAGCAGCGTAGAGAAGTCGCCCTTAGTGGCAGAGTTGTAAAGATGC
Source organism: Prevotella sp. (assembly GCA_036758085.1). Lineage (GTDB taxonomy): Bacteria > Bacteroidota > Bacteroidia > Bacteroidales > Bacteroidaceae > Prevotella. The sequence goes on from DAIOXG010000250.1 coordinate 2,957, forward strand.
GAAAGCGTATGCTCAGGTTTCATGCGCGGCACTGAGTGCGGCAGATAACTGAACAAATCTTCCACCTCATCCTCAGTGAAAGAGTCATACTCAGCATCCCATTTCTCGGCGTTTCTCAACCGCTCGCCATACACCTCGTCGCGTTTGGCCTCATAGCCGAACTTGTCGTTGAAAAACTTGTAAAGGAACATCTCCGTTACAATCTTGTATTCGCTGCCCGTACCAGCCAAGCCGAAAGCCCCGGTAGTGCTCTTCAAAGAATCAATGAGGGCGATAGTAGCCTCCGATATATTGATATTGCTCATTATTTAATATGCGTTGTTGCGTTGTTGTAAATATTCAGTTGTGATAAGATTGTTGATAAACTTGCGATCTTTGATGTCCGCCCGAATGTGCATTTTCAGGAGTTCCTTGCCAATGATGGCAAGCACATCCTGCTGAAAAGCCGGCACATTGTCGAGCTTGTTGATGTCAAGGAAAATCATGCGGTCGATGTCCTGCTTCATATTGGCAAGGTTCTCCGCAATCTCGTATTCCTGTTTGGAGATGATAGGCTTTTCGCGCTTTTCGTTTTGCTCCTCAATGCGTTTGTGTATGCGAACAAACCTCTCGTCGCCCTTGTACTTGCTTTTCAAGAGACGGTTGCGGCGGTTGATTTCGCGTATCTTCTTCATCACCTCATCCATATACTGTATGCTCTCCTTTGCATCCGCCGTATTCTTTGGCACAAAGCCCTTTTTGCGGAAATACTCGCGGAACTCGTCGGCAAGAATCACATATTTGTCCTCCTTCGTGTCGAAGTTCGACTCAAACTCCGCCTGAACACGCTCACACCGTTCACGGATATCGTTGACGATGATGCGCATCTCCTCAGGCATACCCTTTTTAAACTCAAACTCCAGTTCCGAGAGAGCCACGTTGATAATGCCCGACACGTCAGCCTTATGCTCAGTATTCTCAAGAAGATTGATGCGCTCGATGCGGTGTGTTACCTCAGTGATAAGCGTAGGAATGGTGCCCATGGGAAGAGAATCAAGTTTCTGTTTCGTCTCCTCGTCGCCGAAAGAACGAACCTGATTGACAATGGCTTTCGCCTCAGAGAGCGTGTTGCGCAACTCATACAGACTGTCCTTATTGTCAATCTCGTCAATCTGTTTTCGGAACTCCTCCATATTGTCGGTGGTGAAATTGAATAGCACGCCTTTTACCTGCTTAATCTTGGCTTCCACCTCCTCCTTAGTCACCATCACGTCATTGGCGATATTGTTCTGTCCTGCACCAGCATTATCAGTAGTGCGGTTAAGTTCACGCAGATAGCGGTCGTTAGTGGCATCGAAATTCTCCTTGATGTTCACGAAGTCCACCACATAGCCATATTTGAAATCATGGTAGGGGCGGTTGACACGCGTCAAAGCCTGCAAAAGGTCATGTCCGTCGAGTGAACGTCCAAGATACAACTTCTTCAGACGCGGAGCGTCAAAGCCAGTGAGAAGCATCTTGTTGACAATTAGCACATCCACTTCCTGAAGTTTCTTAAAGCCTTCGATATATTCCTTACGCTCCATCTTATCCCCCTCGTCATGCAGGATAAGCGAAGCCGTCAAAGGTCTATAACCAGAAGGCAAAGCCATCGGTTCAGCCGCCATACCGAGCTGTTCCTCCTTATGGTGCCATATCTTCTCCGCATTATGGAACCGCTCTTGCCACAGGCGGAACATCTCCCTTGCCTGAGGATTGGTCTTGCAGACAATCATCGCTCCGACAGAATC
>DAIOXG010000251.1:0-4721 GCA_036758085.1 Prevotella sp.
AAGAAAATAAAACAACTGTAGAATAAAATGACAATAATTCAAACTATAATTATTGCAATAGTTGAAGGACTGACAGAATTCCTTCCTGTGTCTTCTACAGGACACATGATAATTGCAGAAAACCTGTTGGGCGTTGACGTAAGCGACAAGTTCGTTAATGCATTTACCGTAATAATACAATTCGGAGCAATCCTCTCAGTTATTTGTCTCTACTGGAAAAGATTCTTCTATCCGGAAGCTGCACAAAACGGAAAGCCATACTGGAAGGCTATGTTCGACTTCTACTCTCGACTCGTGGTTGGAGTACTGCCGGCTGTGGTGCTCGGACTGGCTTTCAATGACGCCATCGAGGAAAACCTTGGCAACGTACAGCTCGTGGCATGGATGCTTATCATCGGAGGTGTCTTTATGCTTTTCTGCGACAAGCTATTCAATAAAGGTAGCGAGAAAACGGAACTGACATACAAAAGAGCTCTCATCATCGGATTCATACAGTGTATATCCATGATTCCTGGAGTCTCACGCTCCATGTCGACAATCGTAGGAGGTATGTCGCAGAAACTGACAAGAAAGGCTGCTGCCGAATTCTCGTTCTTCCTCGCCGTACCGACAATGTTCGGTGCTACATGCCTTGAGGTTTACAAACTTATCAGTCACGGAGGAGGGTCGCTGCTCACACAAGGAAACAATCTGGCAATTCTCATCCTCGGTTCTGTCGTTGCATTCGTCGTTGCTATAGCAGCTATCAAGTTCTTCATTAACTACGTAACGAAATATGGATTCGCAGCCTTCGGATGGTACAGAATAATCATCGGACTGATAATAATAATATGCTCGCTTTGCGGCATGGACCTGAAAATGACAGACTAACGATATGGCAATGGATTTCAACGCAGGAGAAATTATCTGCATCGACAAACCATACCACATGTCGAGCTTTGGAGCTTTGGCTCATATCAGATTTCTGATTTCCAAAAGACTCGGAGTGAAAAGAATTAAGACTGGACATGCCGGGACGCTCGACCCGCTTGCCACCGGAGTTCTTATTCTATGTACCGGAAAGGCGACAAAACGTATCGAAGAACTGCAGGGACACACGAAAGAATACACTGCAACTCTGCAGCTCGGCGCCACAACTCCAAGTTTCGACAAAGAGCATACGGTAGACTTCACCTTCCCTACTGCCCATATTACAAAAGAGCTGATAGAAAGGACTCTTCCGAAATTCGTGGGAACAATAGAACAAGTACCACCTGCCTACTCGGCTTGCAAAATCAACGGCGACAGAGCTTATAAGCTTATGCGGAAAGGACAAGACGTACCGCTAAAAGCTAAGACACTACAAGTGGACGAGATTGAAATGACCGACTTCAATAAAGAGAAGATGCAGTTGTCGATAAGGGTGGTTTGCGGTAAAGGCACTTATATTCGAGCCCTGGCACGCGACATCGGCGAAGCTCTCGGCAGCGGAGCATTCCTGACGGCTCTGCGACGCACAAGAGTTGGAAACGTTAGAGTGGAAGACTGTGTTACTCTCGAGGATTTCCCCGCATGGCTCGACGAGAGAATGTAATTAATAATGTTTATGCAAAAAAGGATACGGCAGACAATGGCGTTCACGCAATGCCCGGAAACCGTTTCACAATTCCTAATTGATACAATATGAAACTATCACAATTCAAATTTAAACTTCCAGAGGAAAGCATTGCCCTGGAGCCTTCATACCACCGTGACGAATGCAAACTGATGGTTCTACACCGCAAGTCGGGAACTATCGATATGTTTAAGAAGGACGAGAAAGGAAAGGAAATAAAAGACGAGGAAGGTAAACCCATTTACCTCGATTTCCGTAACGTGCTCGACTACTTCGACGAACATGACACTTTTATCTTTAACGACACAAAAGTGTTTCCGGCACGACTATACGGAACAAAGGAAAAGACGGAGGCTAAAATTGAGGTCTTTCTTCTTCGAGAACTCAACGAGGAAATGCGCTTGTGGGACGTACTGGTTGAACCGGCACGCAAAATAAGAATTGGAAACAAACTGTTCTTCGACGAGAGCAGTTCGATGGTTGCTGAAGTTATCGACAATACTACAAGCCGCGGAAGAACGCTCAGATTTCTGTACGACGCACCTCACGACGAGTTTAAGCGCGACCTCTTTGCCCTCGGCTCCGCACCTCTGCCACACTATATCGTTGACAAGAGACCGGCAACAGACGAAGACATGGATAGATTCCAATGTATCTTCGCCAAAAACGAAGGTGCAGTAACAGCTCCTGCTTCTGGACTGCATTTCAGCCGCGAACTGATGAAGAGAATGGAAATTAAGGGCATCAACTTCGCATTTATCACACTCCACTGTGCATTGGGAAACTTCCACAGCATCGAAGTGGAAGATCTCACAAAACACAAGATGGACTCCGAACAGATGTTTATCAATGCGGAGGCTTGCGAAATTGTAAACAAGACTAAGCGCGAAGGAAGACACGTATGTGCTGTCGGCACCAGTGTGCTGAAAGCTACGGAGACGGCTATAGGTACAGACAAGATGCTGAAGGAATACGAGGGATGGACCAACAAATTCATCTTCCCGCCGTATGAATGTGGACTTGCTGATACAATGATTGCAAACTTCTATCAGCCAATGTCACCACTGCTAATGTCGACCTGCGCATTCGGAGGATACGAACTTGTTATGGAAGCATACCAGAAGGCTATTGACAACGGATATAAATTCGGATGCTATGGTGATGCTATGCTGATCGTCAACGACTAAAACAAAATGCTTCAGAATAAGGAAACTAAGGAGATTTGAGTATATGACAAAAGTATACTTGTCTTTGGGCACCAATCTCGGCGACAAAGAGAAAAATATTACTGAGGCAATTAAAAGAATCGGAGAGCTGGTTGGCGTTGTAATTCGCCAATCAGCTCTTTATGCCACAAAACCATGGGGATTTGAGTCTGACAACGATTTCATCAATGCTGCCGTTTGTGTGGAAACGAATCTCACGCCAAGGGATTTGCTTGCCGCCACACAATCGATAGAACGGGATATGGGGCGAAAGGAAAAATCGAAGGACGGGAAATACCACGACAGACTTATCGATATCGACATATTGATATATGGTAATGAGCATATCGACGAGTCGGACCTCAAAATTCCTCACCCTCTGATGATGGAAAGAGATTTTGTAATGAAACCGCTAAGGGAAATTCTTGCCGATGAAGACAAGACTGAAGAGTTGGCTCAGAAGTTATAATCTATAATTTCTTCCCAATCCCCAGTCCTCTCAGTCCTCTCAGTTCTCCCAGTCCTCCCAGAACTCCCAGCTCTCCAAAAACAAAAAAAAGAACATGTCAATAGAAAAAGGAATATTCAAAAGAATGGAACTGCTCGTTGGCGAGCAGATAATGCAAAAAACCGCTGATGCAAAGGTTATTATCTTCGGTGTCGGCGGAGTAGGAAGTTGGTGTGCCGAAAGTCTCGTAAGATCCGGCATACGCCATCTTACGATTGTTGACTCCGACAGAGTGTGCATTACAAACATCAACCGCCAACTTATGGCAACGACGAAGACCGTAGGAAAAGTAAAGGTTGAAGTCCTGAAAGAACGACTTCTCGAAATTAATCCTAACGCCGAGATAGATGCACAGCAGAAAATATACGACGAATCTACTGCTGCCGATTTCCATATCGAGGAATACGACTATATCATTGACGCCATTGACAGTCTGAAGGATAAGGCACACCTAATTCTCGAAGCCTGCAAGACAAAGGCGGTATTTATCTCTTCAATGGGAGCCGCCCTGAAGATGGATGTTTCAAAAATTCATGTCGCTGAATTTTGGAAAGTCAAGGGATGCCCACTGGCAAGAGCTCTCAGAGGCAAGTTCAGAAAGATGAAAGTGCGCCCGGCACATAAATTCAAATGCGTTTACAGTGAAGAGCTGCTCCAGAATATAGGACACAACAAGACCTGCGGCACAGAACACTGCATGTGCCCGAAAGCAAAGACCGGTCCCGGCGACCCCGGACTCGTAAATCACGAATGGTGCAGTTCGAAAGCACAGATAAACGGCACGGTAGCCCATGTAACGGCAATCTTCGGCTTCACCATAGCCGGTCTTGTGATGCAAGACTTATACGATAAAGGAATAGCAGAAGTCAAAAACGAAAATAAAAACGAATAATATATGAGCGACGATAAAAAAGACGATGATATTTTGGAAAACGACAGCATCGACTCTACAGAACAATCCGACCAGTCGGATATCTCTGACCAGTCGGAGCCGTCTGAGTTGTCTGAGCAGTCCGAATTATCTGAGCAGCCCGACCAGCCCGAAGAACACTCCGACTACGTCCCGGCAAACAGATTCGACGCCTCTGCCGTACACCATCTTAGCGGCATGTACAAAAACTGGTTCCTGGATTATGCATCATACGTAATCCTTGAGCGCGCCGTTCCGCATATCGAGGACGGTCTGAAACCTGTGCAGCGCCGTATCTTACACTCTATGAAGAGGATGGACGACGGGCGCTACAACAAGGTTGCGAACATCGTTGGACACACCATGCAGTTTCACCCTCATGGCGATGCCTCTATCGGCGATGCTCTTGTGCAACTGGGACAGAAAGACCTGCTTGTAGACTGCCAGGGAAACTGGGGTAATATCCTTACAGGAGACCGTGCCGCCGCACCACGTTATATCGAG
>DAIOXG010000252.1:0-4714 GCA_036758085.1 Prevotella sp.
TTGCCACTACCATAACAAACAGGGCAATGAGTGAGAGCCCAAATCTGAGTAGATTCTTTTTCATTTGTTTGCCTTTTTAGGTTGTTGTACTTATTATTTTTATTCACTACCGTCCCGTTAAAGTGGACTAATCGTTCTTTGAAATCATTGAAATAAGTCTTTTATGAGCAGTTTCCATTGACGGACAAAACACCGCTCAGGGAACTGTTCGATAAGACTTATTCCAATGATGTCAAAGAGCAATTTGGTCCCCTCATTCCGGGGCTATTTGATTAATATTAAACTCGTCCCAATTTTAACGGGACTCTAATGATTTAACATATTTCTTTCCCTTAACGACAACTACGCCATGATAACCTTCTCCAACACGCTGACCGTTAAGATTATATATAGCATTATCTTTTTCAGATTCTCTGGAAAGACCTAATACCGGAACAATAGTAGCAAGGCCTCCAACAAGCGTTATCTCCTCACCTGCATTAGTTGGAATATCATAGAGATAAGTATCCGGAAGCGTAGTGGCAGGAATCTTACTTGCATCCTTGACTATAGGCTCCGGCATGCCGTAAGGCTGCATCAAAGAATTGGTATTATTGCCTTCTGCTACAGAAAGAGCTGTACCATCGGCATTTGTCAATGGTGTTGCAGTACGCAGACGTAAGTTTCCGCCGACAGTAGACTTCACTGCAAGCTTCTCTATCTTGCCGTCAACCCATTTCATATCTGTCACCACAAATCCGCCACGGGCACACAGTCCTTTCACTTCGCCACCGGCTTTCCATTCCGTAGGCAATGCAGGAAGAACATGCAAGAAGCCGGCATGTGACTGCACAAGCATCTCTGCTATAGCTGCAGTAGCTCCGAAGTTTCCGTCAATCTGGAATGGAGGATGGGCATCAAACATATTTGCATACGAGCCGCCGTCGGAAGAAGCGATTGTCACATTAGGGTCGAGCAGGACAAGCTGGTTCTTAAGAATCTTCATGGCATGGTCTCCATCAAGCATACGTGCCCACATGGCTTCCTTCCATCCCATCGACCATCCGCGGGCAGCATCGCCACGTCCGACAAGACTCTTGTGTACTGCCTGATAAAGTGTAGCGTTTTCGTATGGAGAAACCTGATTGCCAGGATAAGCGCCCCAGAGATGAGACAGATGACGATGAGACGAATTCTCTTTATCCCAGTCTTCCTGCCATTCCTGTACCTGTCCGTATTGACCAATCTTCCATGGAGTAATCTGTGCCTTCAGAGCATCAAGAGCATCTGCGAAATCCGCATCCTTATCAAGAGCACGAGCTGCAAGAGCTGTATTCTTCAACAAGTCATAGACCATCTCGTTATCCATGGCAACTCCTCCGAAAAGGGCAATGTTTGCAGTTTTACCGTCAGGCTTGGTATAAGAGCCTATACCAGGATGATTCTCCGGTGAGTTGCTCGGACAAACAACCATATACCCTGTATTCGGATCCTTCACAAGAAAATCCTGGAAGAATTCTGCCGCTCCCTTCATTATAGGATAGACCTCTGCAAGATATGTCTTGTCGCCAGAGAAGAGATAACGCTCCCAAAGGTGAGAGCAGAACCATGCGTTACATGTAGGCCATACTCCTACGGTGCCATTGTCTACCGCACCTGTCGTACGCCAAATATCTGTATTATGATGTAAAGCCCATCCACGTGCGCCATACATCTTCTTAGCTGTTTCCGCACCTGTAACACTTACATCCTTGACCATCTCGACAAACGGCTCATGGCATTCTGCAAGATTTGTGACTTCTGCAGGCCAGTAGTTCATCTCAACATTGATATTTGATGTGTATTTCGAATCCCAAGCCGGATACTGACGCGCATCAGGATTCCAGATGCCCTGCAGATTAGCTGGCTGTGTGCCTGGTTGTGAAGAAGATATGAGCAGGTAACGTCCAAACTGGAAGTAGTTGGCTGCCAACTGAGGATCAGAAGTCTTATGGAACTCCTTTATACGCTGTTCCGTGTTCTTGGACTCCTGTGTAGCATTACCTGCAAGAGTCAGGTCCACACGGTCAAACTGTGCCTTGTAGACAGATTCATGATCCGAAAGCGTTGTAACATAATCTTTCTTGCTTTTCTCGTAAGCTTCCAGATAGGCAAGAGCTGATGCACTTGCATCACCGCTTACATCATCATATTTCTTGAAATTAGTGGCTTGCGAAATAATGATTGTAGCGTATGTAGCACCTGTCACATTAAGACGCGGAGCATTTGTAGCGGCTCCCACTGTTCCCTGAGCATAGATATTGACATTGTCGTTTGTAATAGTGCCGTCAGTGTCCACAATACGCAGATAAGTACAAAGGTTGAGCTTGTTTTCCACATTCTCACACTTGTCACGTGCCGGTCCCATCGTTGCCTTGACAGTATGCTCGTCATAGAGGACGTTAGACGTGAGCTTCTCTATATTCGACTTATTACAACCGGCATAAGCCACATTGAAGTCGAGTTTACCTTTCTGGTCCGCTTCAAGACGCACCACTGTGACATTATCCTTGAAAGAAGTGAATACTGTACGCTTATACCCTACACCTTTCACATGATACTCCACATTGCTTGTTGCTGTATTCATATCAAGATAGCGAACATAGCCTTGTGCATCAACAGCATCCGAAGTCTGTGCACTTTCCATATCATCGAAACGCTGTCCCGGGAAGCCAAGCAAGACAACACCTGCTGCACGATAACTTGCTCCATGCGAGCCTTGCGACATCCAGTTCGTAACTGCAAGATTCTGTACCGAAGCATAATCTTTATTGAAGATGCCTTGCTGTACTTCTCTGAGTACTCCAAAAGCATTTGCATTATAGTTCGTGTTCGGTCCCTGGTCCCAGAATGTATCTTCGTTGAGCTGGAGCGTATCGCATGCGACACTACCGGAGTGCATAACACCAAGACGACCGTTTCCCAACGGTAGAGCTTCTTCCCAATAGCCTGCTGGCTTGTTGTACCACAAATGATTCTTGCTTTCTATTGTAGGAGCAGGTATCGGATCGGTATCGGCGGTGATGAAACTGAACGTCAAGGCTTTCGCAAGCACATTTCCAGAAAGGTCACTTATTGTATTTGCCGGTAGCTCAAAGTTATACTTCGCACTTTTGTCAAGAGCAGAATAGATGAAACGAATTACATTGCCGTTTACTGTTGGAGCAAGCTTGACAACACTGTTTGTATTTGCATTCGTAAGCGTTGCCGCTGCCCCATCCGCCACATGCACACTCTTGTCAAAGTTCAAAGCAATGGTTCCTGTTGTCACGACATTATCCTCATTATCCTTTGGACGGCTTGATACGAATGCCGGTGCTTCATGGTCGTCAGCAAGCACCTTTACATATTTCAGATTGTAATTGCTCTTCTTCGTGGCACTGACAATAAAGAGTCTCACTATGACATTCTCCTTATTGTCGGCATCAAGAGAGTAAACAGCATCATTATATTTATTCCAATGACTGCCGCTGACATAGTCATCAAGTGTTGTCCATGTCGTCCCTCCATCAACGGAATACGCCACACCAAAATGTGTGGAGCTACTTGAGCCGTCGCCTATAGCGAAATTAAGTTTCACGTTGTTCAGGTTTACAGTAGGGAAATTCACTTCGAAATATTGGTCATGTGTTGAGGCATCACCATAGTTTTCCTTTTGTGTAAATTTATCTATCGAAGCTGTGTTCAGACGCAAGACATAGCTGTCCGAACTTTGCTTTACCTCCCACTTGCCGTCACTTGTCTTCAGCGAAAGCTTATAGTTGGTCCGTACTCCAGAACATGTGTTCGGCAGAAACACCGGTTGTTTACTTTTCCATGCGGTATTGCTTATCGCCTGCCATCCGCTGCCATCCGGAGTGTAGGTCACAACAGTTCCGCTGCTTGAGCTTTCCCATCCCTCCGAGAACACCCATGACGCAACAGCTGTCTGTTGCGCATGGCTGATAACAGGATTCGCAAAGGTAAAAGCCAAAAGCATCAGAGCCATATGGAATAAATGACTCATCATTCTTTTCATAATTTTACTTTTTAATTGTTTTTAGATTACACTACCGTCCCGTTAAAGTGGACTAATCGTTCTTTGAAATCGTTGAAAATAAGTCTTTTATGAGCAGTTTCTAGAGTCAACGGACTTGAATTCGTAACTTTGCAGCCAAATACACGGCTGCGTTGACAGCCCAGCAGATAGCCGACCTCTACAAGAACCGTTGGCAGATAGAGCTGTTCTTCAAGTGGCTCAAGCAGCACCTCAAGATCAAAAAGTTCTGGGGAACTACCGAGAACGCTGTCAGAATACAGATAGCGGCTGCTATTACTGCCTACTGCCTTGTGGCGATTGTCCAGCACGATATGAAGTTGAAACGCTCGACCTACGAGGTCTTGCAAATCCTCAGCATATCATTGACGGACAAAACACCGCTCAGGGAACTGTTCGATAAGACTTATTCCAATGATGTCAAAGAGCAATTTGGTCCCCTCATTCCGGGGCTATTTGATTAATATTAAACTCGTCCCAATTTTAACGGGACACTAATGATTTTTATTTTCTGTTTACATTTTTAAGTTTGTTGGTGCAAAAATACACATATTATTTTTATTTAAGGTATTTTTGTTTCGGTTTCGGTGCAAAAGTTACGTAATCGTTTTCGTAGTTTTAGTTCATTTTGGTTCATGTTTTTCTGAGATTCTCAAAATG
>DAIOXG010000253.1:0-4703 GCA_036758085.1 Prevotella sp.
CAGTTCGGGGGATTTTGTGTCTATTATAACATGGCCTCCTCATCGCAGAAGAACGCAGCTTTGTTACAGAAGCGAAACGCTCGACGGCGAGTGGGAAATGAAAGTGATAATCGACGATAATATCGGTTTCAGGAATGACGGTGTCGCACAGGGCGGTATAGTCGACGATAAGGACGGCAACTGGTATTGCTTTGCATTTCAGGATCACGGGGCGGTGGGCAGAACTCCCGTTTTGTCGACCATGACATGGGAGGACGGCTGGCCAGTCGTCGGCGTTAACGGAAAGGTGCCCAAGACCGCCAAGATTCCTGTCGCGGGTCACGAGAAAAAGGGCATCGTCACAAGCGACGAATTTATCAACTCACAGATAGTGAGATCCTATCACAACTTTGCCGACACGCCCGAGGAAGCGGGCGAGAACGATTATAACGGCTCTAACCTCGCGTTGGAATGGCAATGGAACCACAATCCCGACAACCGCCTCTGGTCGCTCACCGAGAGAGAAGGCTATCTGAGGCTGAGAACGGTCGATGTCTGCGGCACTGTTGCCGATGCGAGAAACACCCTTTCGCAGCGAACCTTCGGACCGGAATGCGGCGCATATATAAAGCTCGACGTTTCGGGAATGAAAGAGGGCGATACTGCGGGGTTTGCCGCCTTCGCGGAAAAATACGGTTATGTCGCCGTAAAAATCGAGGACGGGAAAAAATATATCGTAACGGTTTGGTATGACGATAACGACGACGTTGAACAGGAATTTGAAACGGAAAGGGTCGAAATAACGGAAAACGAAGTGTATCTGCGGGTCGACTGCGATTACAAAAACGCGACGGACAAGGCGTATTTCTATTACAGCCTCGACGGCGAGAACTGGACGGAAATAGGAAACACGCTGCAAATGAATTATTACGGTCTGCATTTTATGGGATACCGTTACGCGATATTCAATTTCCCGACAAAGCAGTCGGGAGGTTATGTCGACGTGGACTATTTCAGGGTGGAAAACAAGCTGCTCAAATAAACTGATACATTCAATGCTTTTCAGCCGCGCAGGGGTCAGACCTTGCGCGGCTTTTTCTTTTTCGGGCTGCTGTTTTTTCATCTTTCGGGAGGAAAGAGTTTTTTCCATTGAAAAATAGCGGCTTTGTGTTATAATTTAAGTACGGTACTGCGGCAGAAACTGCAATACTGCTAAGAAGGAGCAAAAGTAAAGTCAAAATTTGAGCCGCATTAAACAAAGAATACGGCTGCAAAAACCACCCGCCAGAAGTATATCGGAGTTTCACATATAATCGGCAGACACTGCCGTTTAAAGCAAAGGTTAATCTAAACCTTGAGCAAAATGACGATAAATAAGGAGATGATATCATGTCAAGTTTTTATACGGAAGCGGACTATGAAAACGCAATCATAGACCTATTCCAAAGCAAAGATGAAAGAGAAAAACCTTGCCGTAGAATTGCTGAAAAAGCTCATTGCGGAGCAGATACATATTTACCGCCGCACGAATGTGGTAAAGTCGGAGAAATTCTCTGAAATTATTCAGCGCACGATGAACGCTTACCTTAATGGAATGCTCACCTTAATGGAATGCTCACAAACGAACAGGTAATCGAAGAACTCATGAAAATGGCAAAGGATATTGCCAACGCTGCCAAAGAGGGACAGGAACTCGGTTTAACCGCCGACGAACTTGCTTTTTACGACGCTCTTACAAAGCCGCAGGCTGTCAAGGATTTCTATGAAAACTCCGAACTTATAGCAATTTCAAAGGAACTTACCGAAACGCTTCGGAAGAACAAGACGATAGATTGGCAGAAAAAGGACTCGGCAAGAGCAAGAATGCGTATGCTTATAAAAAAGCTGCTGAAAAGCCACAGATACCCACCAGAGGGTATGGAGGATGCAGTTCAGACCGTTATGACGCAATGCGAACTGTGGACGGACAATGTGTTTGATTGATAGGTGCTACATATAGCACCATATAAGTAACTCCCGAAGTCGAAACGGCTCCGGGAGCTTTCTTATACGGTAGTGGTTTCGCCCGACTTAATGGCATTGGAGAGCTTGAGGTGCTTCAAGAGTATTCCTTTTTCAGCCGTGGAAAACTGGTTCACCTGTTCGATGATGTCAACCGTGATAGGGTCAAAACCGAGAGTGTTAAACCTCCGCTCTGCGGAACGTCCGAGCAGGTAGTCGATAGACACCTCATACAGATCAGCAAGCTGGATGAGATTTGAAAGTGTGCAGTTGCCTTTCTCAACGCTGCTGATACTCCTCTGCGATAAGTACATTTTCTCTACGAGGTCGTTCTGCGTCCAGCCTCTTTCCGTGCGAAGCTGCACTAATCTTTTGCTTAGGGCTTCTTTTGTTGAACTTTCCATTTGGCAAAGTCCTCCTTATATTATTTTGACGACAATTTCCTAAAAAGCCGATTACAAAAGGAAAAATGCCGCCTAATAATATGTTAATGACACTTACAATAAATCACAAGTGCAAAGAACAGTATTGCAGGCAGTGCAACAGATATAATGACACTTTATGTAAATTATACATAAAATGCAGTGCAGTTATACCCATTATTAGATATGAAGAAATATTGCTAAAATAAGGGGCGTTTGGCAGGAAAATTGCTTTGAAATAAGTATAATTCAGTGTTATAATGAAATTAGTTAAGGAACAAGCCATTTCAAGTCTTTTCCGAACACTAACAGCTCTTTGACAATTTAACGAGCAAGCACAAAATACTGTATCTGTTCGGGGCGATGACTTCCTGTTGTGAATTTTCCGCAATTTGCACATACCCGCCGTGAAATAATATAGTCGAAGGACTTTTGAGGGCGAGAGTCGGCAAAGGTGAATGAAGCAATCCGGCTGAAAGGTTAACGCAAGCCAAGTAACAAAGGAACGAGCTATAAGAATTCCGAAATGATACAATAATAATGATACTTCCGGCGACGGCTGTCCATAGGAATGGCAGAGGTGAAAGCCCTATGCGCAGGGTGCGTGATTTCCTGCGGCTTGCTTTAACAGCTAACAGAACATAATAATAGGGCGGCTGTATTACACAACCGCCCTTTATAATAATCTGTTTACACAAGCGAGCATGGTGCTACATATAGCACCTTCATTTGTGTAAGCATTTTATTCAACAGTAAAAAGAAAAAAGGAGCTGATATTTTGTCCAAAAAGCGAGTTCTAACAATCAAAGAAGCCGCAAGCCTGATTGACGGCTTAACTCCTTTCAGAGTGCGCCAAATGTGCATATCCGGTCAGCTCCCTTGCTTTATGGCAGGTAAGAAGTACCTTATATATGAAGAAAACCTTTATAGGGTAGTATTCTGTGACCACCCCGCAAGAACCAACGACGTCAAATCGGAAAAAGAATAATTTAGGTATTGACATTTCATCACTTTAAAGTGTATAATAATACTTGGTATGATGTGTCATAATCTTAAATTGACGAGGAGGAGTTTAAGTATATGGCAACAGTCACAAAAAGAGGCGACAGCTACCGTATCAAGGTATCTTGCGGATATGATGTAAACGGCAAACAGGTGGTACAGACAAAGACCTGGAAGCCTGAACCTGATATGACGGCACGGCAGATAAAGAAAGAGCTTGATAGGCAGTGCGTAATGTTTGAGGAAGAATGTAAGAAAGGACAGGTCGTAGCAACAATCAAGTTTGAAACCTTTGCCGAGCAGTGGTTTGAGGAGTACGCAAAAATCAATCTGCGCAATACCTCTTTTGAGAGAATGAAACAGCTTACAGCACGGGTTTATCCCGCAATCGGGCATTTGCGGCTCGACAAGATTACGGGCAGGCACATTCAGCAGTTTATCAACGACCTTATCAACAGCACAAGCGAACGCACGGGCAGACCTCTTGCGAGAAAGACCGTCATTCATCATCTGAGCTTCATTTCCGACGTATTCAGCTATGCGATCAAGATGGATATGCTCACCTACAATCCCTGCCGAAAGGTCACAGTACCCAAAGGCGAAGCAAAGGAAAAGGATATCTACACGATTGAGGAAATCACTCGTATCTTTGAGCTTCTTGACGGCGAGAATGTTCCGACAAAGTTCAAAGTGTTCTTCAAGCTCGCTGTTTACAGTGGCTACCGCCGCGGTGAGCTGCTCGGTCTGGAATGGAAAGACGTGGATTTTGAGAACAACACGATAAAAGTCCGCAGGACTTCCAACTACACGGCAAAGAAAGGTATCTATACCGACACAACGAAAACAAAGAAGTCCCAGAGAACGCAGAAGTATCCGCAGTACGTTATGGATATGCTGTGGGAGCTGAGAAAGGAACAGGACGAACAGTGCGCCCGTATGGGCGACAAGTGGCAGGACTACGACCGTCTGTTCATCAAGTGGGACGGAAGCCCTATGAACAACAATACTCCCTACTTCTGGTTCAAGGAGTTTTGCGAGAAGAACAGCATAAGGTTCTGCGACATTCACTCGTTAAGGCACTTACACGCAAGCCTGCTCATCAATGCGGGCGTTGATGTAGTTGCAGTATCGGGGGATTTGGGACACTCGCAGGTTTCAACGACAACGAACATCTACTGTCATATGTTCCAAGAAGCACAGGCAAGGACGAGCCAAGCGATCGCCACCTCACTTATCTTTGACAAAAAAGAAAAGCAGGGCGGCGAAAAAGCCGAACTCTCTGCTTAAAGACCATAGGAA
>DAIOXG010000254.1:0-4663 GCA_036758085.1 Prevotella sp.
GATAAGGAAAGGGATAATAAGTATGAGAATAAAGATTCTTCTTTATTCGCCGATGTTAATATTCATCATCGTCAGCAACATCTTCTGCTTCGAGAGAGAGCTCTTCAGGATCCTCTTCTATTGTTGTACGATAACTTTCTTCGGTGAGCTTGTCGTCATCAAACTCATCATCGTCGTCAAACTTGTCGTCATTCAAGTCGTCGTCTTCATCATCGTAATCGTCGTCCTCATCATCGTCTTTCCGGTGCTTCTTCTTATCCTCCTCAAATTCCAGATGAGGTTTCTCCTCCAATGGCTTCAACTTGGCAAAAATAGCCTCAGTCCATGCTCCCTTTGGTATTTCGAGTACTTCGAATCCGTCTTCAACTTTCTTCTCATACATTCCGCCTTTTTTATGTAGGCGATCTTTAGGCAGTGTAGTCGTGCTGATATCGAATCCGCTCTGTATGATATCTTGTGTGCTTTGTGAGAGCGAGTCCCATCCACCACCAAAATTTCTGTCGATTACCTCCATGAGCTTTGCGGCAGAGATGTGTCTGATGTTCTCATAAGTCAAGTCAGTCACTCTCATGATTGTTTTTTTCTTGAGTGCCATCTTCTTAGAGTTCTTGTCATCAATCTTTATTGTTGCCACCTTAAAGCCTCTGTCTTCATATTTCTTGATGATTTCAGGGCGGTCAACTTTAATTTCTTCCAGCTCAAAAGCACTTCTTATGATGTCAAAATAATGGTTGAGGTTGTCTATTAAGTCTGCATCTTTCCCAATGCTCTCCAACAGTCTGATGATGTCATTCTCTTGAATGTCCCAAACGTTACTTTTGTTCATCGTCTTTAAAGTAAGAGCTTTTTTCCCGTCTGCTTTCATATTAAATTCTATGTACTAATTTGTTTTATTTATTCTATATTTATTTTCTGTTGTCAATCACGAA
Organism: Prevotella sp.; assembly: GCA_036758085.1. GTDB lineage: Bacteria > Bacteroidota > Bacteroidia > Bacteroidales > Bacteroidaceae > Prevotella. The sequence goes on from DAIOXG010000254.1 coordinate 930, forward strand.
TGTGTCGCTGTCTTTAAAAACAGGGAATGCATTTCTGAAATGTGCAATCCTCTCCTCGTCAATTTGGCTTATCGCTGCAACGGAGTTTTCTCCACAACAACACACTGCTCTTCCGTATGGGTCAACAGTTATGCTACCTCCTGTGTATTTGCAGGCAGTATCGTTGCCTGTACGGTTTACACCGATTACGTAGCATTGATTCTCTATGGCTCTTGCCTTGAGCAGTGTCTCCCATACATTATGTCGACTTGCTGGCCAATTTGCAACATATATGGCTACATCATAGTCGTCATTACAGCGGCTCCATACAGGAAATCTTAGGTCGTAGCATACTTGTAGGAGTATCTTTACTCCTCGGAAATCCACGACTTTTCGCTCTTTTCCAGGCTCAAAGACCTTGTTTTCTCCTCCTGGAGAAAAAAGATGACGCTTGTCGTAGAATTCAACAGTGCCGTCCGGTTTTGCAAAGTACATCCTGTTTACGAATGTTCCTTGTTTTGTCTTTATTGCCAAGCTTCCACAGACGGCAGCATCTTTTTTAACAGCGGTTCTTATCATCCATGCAACAGAACCATTTCTCCAGCTTTTTCCCTCGTCTTCGGCAAGTTCTTTATCGTTAGCGATAAAACCTGTGCTCCACATTTCGGGCAAGACATACAAGTCAGCTTGTGGGCAAGACTCAATCATCTGCTCTGCATGCTGCTGATTAATAGATGGTTGTCCCCATCTTATATCTGTCTGTAAAAGCGCAATTTTCATTTCCCTTATGTCAGTGCTGTATTATGGTTATGCAAAAGTAATACATTCTCTCTTTTCTGCAAGTTTTTTAGCTCATTATTTTTTGTGAGTATGCGATATATTTCATACTTTTGCAAGTATGAGTAAACCTTTAGCAGAGAGAATGAGACCAAAGACCCTTGATGAGTACATTGGTCAGAAGCATTTGGTAGGTGAGCATGCCGTGCTCCGTAATATGATAGAGGCTGGACGTATAACCTCTTTTATATTATGGGGACCTCCTGGTGTGGGCAAAACTACGCTTGCCCAGATTGTTGCAAGTCGTCTTAATGTGCCTTTTTTTACACTAAGTGCCGTAACAAGTGGCGTAAAAGATGTTCGCGATGTTATTGAGAAGGCTCGTCAGGGACGTTTTTTCAACGAAAACAATCCGATACTTTTTATCGACGAGATTCATCGCTTCAGCAAGAGTCAGCAGGATTCTTTGTTGGGGGCTGTAGAGAAAGGTGATGTGACGCTTATAGGAGCGACCACAGAGAACCCGTCGTTTGAGGTTATCCGTCCTTTACTTTCGCGGTGTCAGCTTTATGTTTTGAAACCACTCGACGATACAGACTTGTTGGAACTTCTGCATCGTGCCATAACTACGGATATAGAATTGAGCAAGCGCAATATTGTTGTAAAGGAACATTCGGCTATATTGCGTTATAGTGGTGGCGATGCGCGTAAGCTATTGAATATATTGGAACTTGTTACAGACTCTTCGTCTTCCGAAACTGTTGAGATAACCGATGCCCTTGTAGTTTCTTGCCTTCAGCAGAATCCGATGGCATACGATAAGGACGGCGAGATGCATTATGATATAATATCAGCTTTTATAAAGAGCATACGTGGTTCTGATCCTGATGCCGCACTGTATTGGCTTGCACGCATGATAGAGGGTGGCGAGGAGCCGTCGTTCATAGCCAGACGTCTCGTGATTAGTGCATCAGAGGATATTGGTCTTGCAAACCCAAATGCTCTTCTGCTTGCTAACGCCGCCTTTGATGCCGTTATGAAAGTGGGATGGCCTGAGGGACGAATTCCGCTTGCGGAAGCTACGGTGTATCTTGCAGCGTCACCTAAGAGTAACTCTGCTTATAATGGTATAAACAAAGCTCTCCAAATTGTACGTTCCACAGGTAATCTGCCTGTGCCTTTGCATTTGCGAAATGCTCCTACGAAGATGATGGCTGACCTTGGTTATGCCGATGGCTATAAATACTCCCACGACTATCCTAACCATTTTGTTGATCAGCAGTTTATGCCAGACCAGCTTAAGGATACCCGTTTATGGGAGGCGCAACATTTCCCCAATGAAGAGAAGCTTTATAAAAATATGGTTAACCTTTGGGGGGAAAAGAAAAAATAGTTGTTTGCTATATGGAAATAGTTTTTTGTCTATAATGACTATGTTGCCATTATAGCGCCAACGGATAAAGAAAAAAGCTTCTGATGACTGTTTGTTCAACGATGTCAACAGAAGCTTTTTCTTTAAGTTTTATTCGCGTTTATTATTTTTTAGGCATATTCTTGAGAATTTCAAGCAAGTGGTCCCAAACCATCTCGACGGTAGGGATGAGTAATCGTTCTTCAGGTGAGTGTACGCCACGTAAAGTCGGTCCGAACGAAACCATGTCAAGATGTGGGTATTTCTCTGAGAATAGTCCGCATTCCAAACCAGCATGAATTCCTATTACGAGAGGGTCTTTCTTGAACAACTTCTTGTATGCATCCACAACAATTGCAGTAAGTTTGCTGTTAGGGTTCATCTTCCATGCAGGATAGGCATCATCAACTTTCACATCTGCACCACCAAGCAGGAAAGCAGCTTTTACCGTATTTGTCATATTCTGCAAGTTGCTCATCACGTTTGAACGCTGCGATGCTACTACTGTGATTTTTCCTTCAGCATCTGTTACTACGCTGGCAACATTGGTTGAAGTTTCTACCATCCATTCCAAAGCTTTGTCCTGACACATGGTGAGTACGCCATTATATACTGCCTGCATGGCAAGTATAAATTTGTCAGCCTCAGTTTTGTGCATCACAGTATTGCCTTCACAACTTTCAAGGGTGAATTTCATGTCATTTTCCGTTACATGGAACTCGTCTTCAACATCAGCTGTAAACATGTTCCAGTCCGCCTTTACTGTTTCCTTATCTTTGTTCGGCACAGCAAATATTGCAACTCCGTCACGTGGAATGGCATTATGCATACGGCCAGAATTGAAGCTGACAAGTCTCAAATCTGTTTTTTGCATTTCCAGGAAGAGGAATCTTGTTAGCAACTTGATAGAGTTAGCGCGTTTCTTGTTTATATCGTCGCCACTGTGTCCACCTAACAGACCCTTTATTGCTGCCTTCATGAAGAAGAATCCCTCTGGAGCATCCTCATATCCGATATTGAAAGTAGCAGTAGTAGTTTGTCCGCCGGCGCAGCTGATAAATATCTGACCTTCGTCTTCGCTGTCGAGGTTGATAAGCATATTGCCGGTCATAAAACCAGCCTTCATTCCGTGTGCTCCGGTTAGTCCAGTCTCCTCATCACGTGTGAATACACATTCGATAGGACCGTGTTCTAAGTCTTTGCTGTCGAGGATTGCCATTTCTATAGCACATCCTATACCGTCGTCAGCTCCGAGAGTAGTACCTTTTGCCTTCATCCATTCGCCGTCAACATAAGTCTCGATAGGGTCTTTCGTAAAGTCTATGTCTACATCAACGAGCTTGTCGCATACCATATCCATATGACTTTGAAGGATTACGGTTTCCCTGTCTTCATAGCCTTTTGTTGCAGGTTTCTTGATCAAGACGTTTCCTGTTTCGTCAACAATAGTCTCGAGGTTTCTTTCTTTTCCGAATTCTTTTAAGAACTCAATCATTTTTTCCTCGTGTTTTGAAGGACGGGGAATCTTGTTTATTTTGGCAAATTGCTCAAAAACACAAGATGGTTT
>DAIOXG010000255.1:0-180 GCA_036758085.1 Prevotella sp.
TTTGTTACTCAAGCACTTGGATTTCTTTCAAGATTTTGTGTTGCGGAATTAAGGTTATTTTCAAAAATTATTTGCAAAAGTTCTATCTTCATAGATGTTTACGAACACAATACATGTTATACAACATATTTACTGTAATAATTAGGAATTAGGAAAGAGGAATTAGGAATTAAAAGAAAT
>DAIOXG010000255.1:280-4628 GCA_036758085.1 Prevotella sp.
CAGGAATTAGGAAAGAGGAATTAGGAATTAGAAAGAAATTAGGAATTAGGAAAGAAGAATTAGGAATTAAAAGAAATCAGGAATTAGGAAAGAGGAATTAGGAATTAGAAAGAAATTAGGAATTAGGAAAGAGGAATTAGGAATTAGGAATTATATGTATAATGATAATACTGAAGGACAACATTTTTTCTTGCCGAGGAACAGCCTTCGCTTTACGTCTAAACCAACACTTGAATTTATTTAACAACTTTGTAACACTCCTGCAACAGTTATGAATAAAAACATTCTTATCTTTGCAGCTGAAATAATAAACATATACGAATTATGGAGACGAAGTATAAAATACTTGTTGTAGACGACGAGCAAGACCTCTGCGAGATTCTGAAATTCAATCTCGAAACCGAAGGATACACCGTGGATACGGCGAACTCTGCCGAAGAGGCACTCTCTATGGGAGTGGAGAAATACGACCTTCTGCTGCTCGATGTCATGATGGGCGGCATGTCGGGATTTGCAATGGCAAAAAAAATAAAGTCGGAACCTCTCACTGAACATATCCCTATCATCTTCCTCACTGCAAAGGATACGGAGAACGACACCGTGACGGGGTTTAACCTCGGTGCCGACGACTATATCTCGAAACCTTTCTCTATTCGTGAGGTTACGGTAAGGGTAAGGGCGGTGCTGCGGCGCACTCAAGAAGGAGGAACAAGACAGCAGACTAATATCATCAGCTATCAGGGACTGGAACTTAACCTCGACAAGAAGACTGTCAGCATCGACGGCGAGGATATACCGTTTACGAAAACCGAATTTGAGATTCTTCATCTTCTGCTCGACGAAAGGGGAAAGGTATTCTCGCGCCAGGAACTTATAGACCGCATCTGGCCTAAGGATGTTCTCGTGCTCGACAGAACGGTGGATGTAAACATCACCCGACTGAGAAAAAAGATAGGCCGGTTCTCCAAGTGTATTGTAACCCGTCTGGGATTCGGATATTATTTTGATGCATAGCGGATAGTTAAATTTTTTACTGAACTTCCTGATTTACATTCTTACCCTCTCCCGTCTCCCCTTCCAGGGGAGAAGCAGTTACTCTTTCTGCTAAAAGCTGAGATGTTTACTGGTAAATTTAGTAATAATACTGATTTTTTAATGACAAGTATGCAAGCCTTATAGCAATCAATGGTAACTGCTCCGCCCCCGTGAGGGGGAGGCGGGGGAGGGGACGATTACAAATTCGAAACTTGAATTAGAATATGTCGATAGGAAAAAAATTATATTTCGGTGTCGTAGCGGTATTTCTGTTGTTTGCCGCCTCATTCATCGTCTTCCAGCATGAACGCGAGAAGACGTATAAAATCGACGTGCTCGACACTAAGCTACAGGACTACAACGAGCGAATGGCTGAGGTTCTGGAACTAAACCGAAACATGTCGGAGAGCAGTATCGACCGCTATGTGAAGACACATTACGAACCGGATCTGCGTGTTACCCTTATTGACATGAAAGGAAGGGTGTTCTACGACAACAAGTTCAAGAACTATGCAGCTTTCGAGAATCATCTCGGACGCGACGAGATACGCGAAGCCCTGAAAAACGGCTCGGGATACGACATCGACCGAAAGAGTTCCACACTCGGACAGTCGTTCTTCTATTCCGCCACGAGTTTTCCGAAGCAGCACTTTATAATAAGGAGTGCCCTGCCGTATAACACGAGTCTGGCACGCATGCTTCAGACCGACCAGCATTACGTGTGGTTCTCGCTCGTCGCCATGCTCCTGCTTACGGTGTTACTCTACCGCTTCACCCACCGGTTGGGAATGAACATACAAAAGCTGCGCACCTTTGCCAGTCGTGCCGACCACAACGAGAGCCTGGAGACTGAAGACCTCGTGGCTTTCCCGAACGACGAACTGGGAGAGATTGCCGAAAAAATCATCAAAATATATAAACGGCTGCAACATACGAAACAGGAACAGAATATCCTCAAGCGCCAGCTCACCCAGAATATCGCCCATGAGCTGAAGACACCGGTGGCAAGCATCATGGGATATCTGGAAACGATACTCGACAATCCGAAGATTGACGAGAAGATGAAGGAACAGTTCCTGCAGCGCTGCTATGCACAGGCACAGCGACTTACCTCGCTGCTCCGCGACATCTCTACGCTCAACCGACTTGACGATGCCTCGGAGATGCTCACCGACTTCGACACAATCGATATAGTACAGCTTATCGACAACATTCAGAGGGAAACGGCACTGCAAATGGAAGAAAACAAAATGAACTTTGTATGCAGTCTGCCCGAAGACGTCAAGATACGAGGCAACCAATCGCTAATATACAGCGTGTTCCGTAATCTTACCGACAACGCCATAGCATACGCCGGACAGGGAACGACAATAACGCTGAAAGCTGAGGACGATGGCAACAAATGGCATTTCACTTTCAGCGACAACGGCGTAGGAGTGCCACACGAACATCTTGCCCGCCTCTTCGAACGGTTCTACCGCGTCGACAAAGGCAGAAGCCGCAAGATGGGAGGAACGGGACTCGGACTTGCCATCGTAAAGAATGCCGTATTGCTGCACGGAGGCAATATCAGCGTGAAGAACGGCAACAACGGAGGACTGGTGTTTGAATTTACACTAAAGAAATAGACAGAAGAAAAATTCAGCTTTCTTAACTTTTCTTTTGCCATTTCAATATTTATTATTACTTTTGCATCCAATATTTCATTCAGGATATGGGCAGTTCTGCCAATTAGAGCAGAGCTGCCTTTTTATTTTCATTTTTTCATCAGTCAAATGAACAGTACATTAGATTTCAAACCACAATTGTTCTCTACACTCAAGAACTACAACAAAAAGACTTTCATGTCAGACCTCATGGCGGGAATCATAGTAGGCATCGTGGCACTGCCACTCGCCATCGCCTTCGGTATCGCCTCTGGAGTAACCCCCGAAAAGGGAATCATCACGGCAATCGTTGCCGGATTCATCATCTCGCTGCTCGGAGGCAGCAAGGTGCAGATAGGCGGACCTACCGGTGCCTTCATCATCATCATCTACGGCATCATACAGCAGTATGGCTTCGAGGGACTGACCATCGCAACGCTTATGGCTGGCGCATTCCTTATCCTCTTTGGAGTGCTCCATCTCGGAACAATCATAAAATTCATCCCCTATCCTATCGTTGTAGGATTTACGAGCGGAATTGCCGTAACCATCTTCACAACACAGATAAAAGACCTCTTCGGTCTCTCTATCGACAAGGTGCCGAGCGATTTCGTGGAGAAATGGTGGTGTTACATCACTAACTTTAACACCCTCGACTGGTGGTGTGCAGCCGTCGGCATTCTCAGTGTGGCAATTATCGCCATCACCCCGAAGTTCAGCAAGAAAATCCCCGGATCACTTGTGGCAATCATCGTTATGACCGTGGCAGCACTGCTACTGAAACAGTTTGCCGGAGTAACGACAATCGAGACCATCGGCGACCGCTTCTCTGTCAGCAATGCTATCCCGGAGGCTCACATGCCGGAACTGACCTGGGAAACGATAAAGAGCCTCGTTCCACCGGCATTGACCATCGCCGTACTCGGTGCCATAGAGTCGCTGCTCTCGGCAACAGTAGCCGACGGTGTCATCGGCGACCACCACAATTCAAATACCGAGCTTATCGCGCAAGGAGTGGCAAACCTCGCCTCACCACTGTTTGGCGGCATTCCGGCAACGGGAGCCATCGCCCGCACCATGACTAATATCAACAACGGCGGCAAGACGCCTATTGCCGGTATCATCCACGCCGTGGTGCTGATGCTCATTTTCCTCTTCTTCATGCCACTCGCCAAATACATCCCGATGGCTTGTCTTGCCGGAGTCCTCGTCATCGTGTCATACGGCATGTGTGGCTGGCGTTCCTTCCTTGCCCTGATGAAAAACCCGAAGAGCGACGTTACGGTATTGCTGATTACGTTCTTCCTGACTATCATCTTCGACCTTACGGTGGCTATCGAGGTAGGACTAATCATCGCCTGTCTGCTGTTCATGAAACGAATGTCGGAGACTACCGACGTGAAGCTTATCATGGACGAGATTAACGAGGAGAGCGACATGATAAAGGGAAACCTCGAGCATCTTTCTATTCCAAAGGGCGTGGAGGTGTACGAGATAAACGGTCCGTATTTCTTCGGTGCCGGCAACCGTTTCGAAGAGATTATGGCAGCCTTCGGCGACCGTCCCAAGGTGCGTATCATACGAATGAGAAAGGTACCGTTTGTAGACTCCACCGGAATCCACAACCTCACCAACCTTTGCGAGATGAGCAAGAAGGAGGGCATCCA
>DAIOXG010000256.1:0-2590 GCA_036758085.1 Prevotella sp.
TGTAAACGAAAAGAGCCATGGTTTCTCCGCAAGGAGGCCACCACAGCTCGGATGCAAAATGGTGTTCGCGACACCACGCTGCCAAAGAGCAATGGTCCAATCGACCACAACTCAATCGCAAAGATAACCACATCATATTAACTCTCAAAAGACAATTCATTATGACAAAAGAAACTAAGGAAAACGTGCAGATTGTATCTGCCATAGCTATGCTCATCGGTGGATTTCTACTCGCTGTCGCAGGATTCATCGTACCGCCCACCGGACAAATTCACGAGTCTGTCCTGGGTGTATTCGCAGAGTGTCTAATCTATGCCGGCTCAATCTTCGGTGTCACTATCTACATACAGACTAAGTATGCAGAACTACGCTCGTACCTCGACGACAAGCTGAAGCGGAAGGAGGAGAAGGATGCGCAAGATTGACCTCATCATCGTCCATTGCTCTGCCACGCCTGAAGGCAAGGACTTCACCACGGCAGATATCGACCGCTGGCACCGGCAGCGAGGCTTTGCTTCCATCGGATATCACTTCGTCATCTACCGCGACGGCTCTGTGCATCATGGCAGACCGCTCGCACAAGTGGGAGCGCACTGCCAAGAGCACAACGCCCATTCCATAGGCATCTGCTATATCGGTGGTTTGACCGCCGACGGCAAACACCCTAAGGACTCTCGCACTGAAGAGCAGAAATCCGCATTGGTGGCACTTCTTCGTAAACTCAGAGTGCAGTTCCCTAATGCCAAAATCCGAGGACATCGCGACTTCGCTGCCAAAGCGTGTCCATCATTCGATGCCACGGCAGAGTATGCCATCATCTAAACCCTACGATATGAAACATATCCTAATCCTTATTCTTTGTGCATTTGTACTGTCATGCAAGAGCACAAAGACAGCATCGTCCTCCAATGAAAGTGAGCGAAACGCCGTTTCGCAAGCTCAATGGCGATCCGCTCAGAATCTTTCATTCAGTTCCCTACAGAGGCTTACCGCCCTTTCATTCGATAGCTGCGTCTTCACATTCGGGGGTGTCGACACGTCGGCAACCCCTCAATGTTCCGACTTCAGCTATCTATCGGGCAAGCCCCTGTCCAATGACAAGGCAAAGCCTCCATCTTACCACGGCAAGCCTTCAGCAATAAGTCACGGCAAGCCGTCCTCTCTCAGGCTCTACGGACTTCACCTTTCCCAAGAGGAAAAGGAGGAGTCCGCAGCTGCACAGCAGGTGGAAGACAGCATCGCAATAGCGAAGCAGTCTTCATCCGACAAGTCGCAGGAAATCATCAAGTCAAAGTCTTCATTTCCCTTCACGGCAAAGCTCGCTATTGCCGTCCTGATGATGATAACGGCAGTAGCCGTCATTTTCTTTATCCGTCGCTATCTCGCCGGCAGACGACATTTCGGTCACAGGCTCCCGAATTCATTGCCTGGCAGCTCCGGCGGTGCATTGTTCGGTGGCAAGGACAAGCCATTGCATGGCTAAGTGAAATTGTGGGGTGTTCCATTGCGTTCCGTCGCTTTGGGCTTCTGTTGCAAAATAAGTATGCCACTTCCCTGATCCGTACCATGTCTCTTTTTCTCGGATGTGAGGAGGACAAATCGCCTGAAGTCGAATAGTCCTCCATACATTCGAGAAAAGTGCAAGCACACGAGTCACGGTACGGGGTAAGCAACATACACATTTCTCCACGGCAGCCCAAAGCCCCTCCACTTCATTACACGCCCCACAATTTCACGGCTACGCCAGTCCTCGCCACCGAACAATGCACCACCTACGCACATGATTGACGCATCACCCAGCCAAGCAACGCTTGCAGCGAGCTTGTCTGACCTCCTCGTCAATCATCAACACGCAAGCGTCATCCGTCTTCCACGTCATTTCATTCCGTCATTCTTCTCCACATCTGCGATGTCATTTGTTTTTTTAGCACATCGAAGATGTCTATCTATCATCATCAAAGGTGAATAGTGTTGCACACCCTTCACCTTTCTTAATAGGTACGGACACACGCTCCATTGCATTGCGCATAAGTCCGTGCAGCTTCGCTCTATTGTCTATCATCTCGCTGCGCTCAATCCCTTTCATTCGCTGCGCTCAATCTTCTCTTCTTCAGCCGAAAGGCAGTGGCTCTCCACTCCCGTGTCCGTCCGTTATGCGCCACATCCTTTCGTCCACTGTTGCGAAAGGATATTGCGCTACATTCCATTACGTTATCATTCCGGAGTTTCTCTATGACTCTGCGAGCCATGGAGAAGTCCTACATTACCACTTCATTACATTCCACTTCATACCCATTCGCTTCGGGTAAGGCAGAGCCTTCTGTTTCCTATAAGGCGATGCCTTCATGGTTTGGTAAAGCTATGCTTTCTATTGTCTGTCAATGCGAGAAAGCCGTCTGACTAATGGCAATCAAGATTGCTATAAGTCTGACAGCACTCTCGCTTATTCAAATAGGTATGGCAGAGGTATGGGATAGAAAAGGTAGTGCGCCTAATGTCGGGCAAGACCGACAGGCGCATTACCTTTTTATCCCTCACCACTGCCGCATTACCGCCCGATGGGTCGGGCGTGGCGTGGTGGCTCGCTTGG
>DAIOXG010000256.1:2690-4625 GCA_036758085.1 Prevotella sp.
GCTTTCGTCATCAGCGAAACTTGCAAGCCTTTTTCGTCACTTTCTGCCTTTTCGCCTTTTAGCGCAACTAAGGCGGTTTTGCGTGTGTGAGAAACTAAATATTAACATTTGTTTACATATTCCGCAAAGGTCGGGCGGTCGTAGCCGTCAGCAAGGACAGGGCGGTCGGGGGGTCTTTATCAAGACGGGTTAAGGGAAAATCCCTTAACAATCCCTTAACGGCTTGATACACAAGCCTTTCGTTTTTCTATCGCTTAAATTTCGTCGGTTTTTGTCGGCGCCAGCGTGCCTAAATCGGGCGAAACTGCCTTATTTCTCGTCTTTTGAGTGGTGTTTGAGCGGTGTTATTTTTGCGTATCATTAAACCAATAAAATTGAAAGACGTATGTCGAATATAAACACCAATGCGACCGTTACGCTCACTGTAAACGGAAAACAGGCGGAAGATATGCTCCTGAAACTGAAATCTCAGGCTGCAAACCTCGAAAAAGCCATTGAGAAAGCGGCAGCAGCAGGAAACAAACAGCAGCTCACGAAGCTAAAGCGTGAACTGAAGGAAACTAATCGCCAAATCTCGCAGATTGAAAATGCTGCAAAAGGGGTCGAGCATGTTCTGCAACGACTCGATGAAACTTCGCCAAAGGAACTGAACCGCACATTGTCACAGCTGAAGCGTAACCTTAATGGGCTTGAACGTGGAAGCGAAGAGTGGAACAGACAATGTGAGGCGATAAAGCGTGTTAAGGCGGAGATTGCCAAAGTGAACTCGCAGATGCGAGAGAATGAGAGCCTGTGGGAACGGATGAACCGAAAGTTGAACGACTGGCAGACGGCTCTTGCCGGCATTGCTGCTGCCATCACGGGTATCATCATGGCAGGACGCTCGGCGGTGAACGCTTTTGCGGATATGGACCAGGAGATGGCGAATGTCCGAAAATTTACGGGAATGAACGCTTCGGAGGTGGAGCAACTGAATGAGGACTTCCAGAAAATTGACACCAGAACGGGGCGTGAGGAGTTGAATAAGTTGGCGCAGGAAGCTGGACGATTGGGCAAAACATCGCAGGAGGATGTCTTGGGCTTCGTGAAAGCTGCCGACCAAATCAATGTGGCTTTGGACGACCTCGGTGATGGGGCTACGCTGACTCTTTCAAAATTGACAAACATCTTCGGTGACGAGGAACGCCTCGGCACGGAGAAGGCTCTGCTTGCCGTGGGTTCCGTTATTAATGAGTTGTCGCAGAACTGCACGGCTTCGGCTCCATATCTCGCAAACTTCACACAGCGCATGGCTGGCGTGGGTGCCCAGGCGAAGATGACTATCCCGGAAATCATGGGCTTCGCTGCGGTGCTGGATAGCCAGGGACAGGCGGTGGAGATGTCGGCAACTGCTGTTTCCAAAGTCATTATGGATATGTTCAAGGAGAACGACAAGATAATAAAGGCTACGGGACTTAATGCGAAGGAGTTTAACGAAACGCTGAAGAAGAGCACTAACGAGGGACTGCTGATGTTGCTGGATCGTCTTCACGAATTGGGCAACATCGACGTACTGGCTCCAGTCTTCAAGGATATGGGCGAGAACGGTGCTCGTGCTGCGCAGGTGATTTCGGCTCTTGCTGGCAACCTCGATATGGTGCGGTGGGAGCAGGAGGAAGCTACTAAGGCGTTTGCGGAGGGTACGTCTGTCACAAATGAGTTCAATGTGCAGAATACTACGGTGCAGGCAGGACTTGACAAGGCTCGCAAGGGCGTGACGGAGATGGCGGTGGCACTTGGTGAGCAGCTGCTGCCGATAATGAAGCATGTCATCTCTTCCACCACGTTGTTGTTGAAGTTCATGTCTACTTCTATCACATTCATCAAGGAGAACGCTTTTACTTTGGCTTCGCTGACTGCTGCTTTCATTGCCTATAAGATTGCGGTGAACGCTTC
>DAIOXG010000257.1:0-4625 GCA_036758085.1 Prevotella sp.
AGGAATTAGGAAAGAGGAATTAATGATTTAGAATTATAAATTAATAATGACTGCCAGCTATACTATTTGCCGTTGCGTACAAACAGTGGCACCAAAGGTGCAGTATTGCTGCACCTTTGGTGCAAGGGCTGGATACTCCTGCTATTTCATAGCAACGCTAATCTTTTCTCATGTCCCTTTCCTTTATTGCTGCAATTGTTTATGTCTTATCCTCTAAAAAGTGTATGATTTACTTGATTTTATCCTCGAAAAAATGTAGAATATTCGTAGTTTTATCCTCTAAAAAGTGTATGATTTGCTTGATTTTATCATCGAAAGTATCCTATGGACTACGAGGAGTTTCTATGTGCAACTGGCAATGATGGGTGGCTTGAAATCCTGCATTCCAAAGATTGGGATTTAATAGGGATGATGCTGCCCAAGATGGTAGAACTGCTGCGGCAGTATTATTTTGTCGGCGGTATGCCGGGTGTTGTGGAGAAGTTTGTGGAGAACAGAGATCTGCAGCAAGTTCGCATGTTGCAAAAGAACATTCTTGATGCTTATAGTAGGGATATTTCAAAGCATAACTCAGAAAGCGAGTCCACAAGGATACGTCAGGTTCTGAGTTCTCTTCCGGCGCAACTGGCAAGAGAAAACAAAAAGTTTATTTATGGGGCAGTCCGTAAGGGAAGCCGTGCTAAGGACTTTGAAATTGCCATCCAATGGCTTGTAGATGCAGGCATCGTCTATAAGGTAAACCGTATTCGTGAGCCTAAACTACCTCTCAGCTTCTATGAGGATTTTGATGCTTTCAAGCTTTTTCTGTTGGATTGCGGACTTCTGTCGTGCATGTCCGACGTTCCTGCCGACCAGATGCTGATAGGCAACAATGCCTTTACAGAGTTCAAAGGCGCCTTCACCGAACAATACGTATTGCAGCAGTTGAAGGCAGTCGGCTTTTCTCCTTATTATTGGAGCAACAGCAGAACTCCGGCAGAAATAGACTTTGTGGTGCAGAACGGCAGTCGGATAATCCCAATAGAGGTTAAGGCAGAAGAGAATGTGCGTGCCCGCTCCCTGTCGCAGTTTATAAAGGACAATCCCGGGCTGAAAGGTCTTCGTATATCCATGAAAGGATATGTGGAGCAAGACTGGATGGAAAATATCCCTCTGGTTTGCGTAGAGAGTTATTTCGAATGAAGACAATAAACTTATATGTGTCTTGTATAATTCCTCATCCCTCACCACTCCTCACACTATCCCTCACCCCCCTGAAACCCCGATAAACAGGGGCTTCAGGGGGTATGTGTGAGGGTGTGAGGGTAAAATCACCCAAAAACATTTTCTAAACTATATTGCAAAAAATATGCTACTGCCGTCACAATAGCGTTTGTGATGAATACAACTTACTCAAACATTTTTACGTTTTTTTGTATGTTCGGAAATTTCTTGTTACCTTTGTATAAATAAAATGACAAAATATGACACAGGAAGAAAAAACAAAGATAGAGGAAAGAATCGTTGATGTGCTGAAAACCGTTTATGACCCGGAAATACCAGTAAATATCTACGACCTCGGACTGATATATAAGATTGAAGTAAACGACGACGGCAACGTGGATATCGACATGACATTTACAGCACCGTCGTGTCCGGCTGCCGACTTTATCCTTGAAGACGTTCGACAGAAGGTGGATGCGCTTGATGGAGTGAAATCGGCTAACGTAAATCTCGTGTTCGAACCGGCATGGGACCAAAGCATGCTCAGCGAAGAGGCACGACTGGAAATGGGATTGGACTAAATTCAAATTATGAAGAACGTATATATTCTATCTGATGCCCACCTCGGCTCGCTTGCCATAGAACATGGCAGGATGCACGAAAGACGACTTGTACGTTTTCTTGACGACATCAAGCACAAGGCAGCTGCCGTTTATCTGCTTGGCGACATGTTCGACTTCTGGTATGAATACAAATATGTCGTGCCGAAGGGATACACGCGCTTTCTTGGCAAGTTGTCGGAACTTACGGACATGGGCGTGGAGGTGCATTACTTCACAGGCAACCACGACATCTGGATGTATGGTTACCTGGAGGAGGAATGTGGCATTATTCTGCATAAGAAACCGGAAACGGTGGATATCTACGGTAAGGTGTTTTATCTCGCACACGGCGACGGACTGGGCGATCCGGACCGAAACTTCAAGATTATACGACGGATATTCCATAGCAGTCTGTGTCAAAGGATGTTCAGTATGTTGCATCCCCGTTGGGGAATGTGGTTCGGACTGGAATGGGCAAAGCGCAGTAGGCTGAAGCGTGCCGACGGAAAGGAACCGCCTTATATGGGTGAGGACAAGGAATATCTCGTAAGGTATACCAAGGAATACATGAAGACCCATCCCAACGTAGACTATTATATATACGGTCACCGCCACATCGAGCTCGACCTTAATCTGTCAAAAAAGGTGAGGATGATGATTCTCGGCGACTGGATATGGCAGTTCTCCTACGTAGTGTTCGATGGCGAGCATCTCTTCCTTGAAGAATATGTGGAGGGAGAGAGCAAATTGTAAAGGAAAGGATAATAATTATAGGAGATATAAGACAAAGAGGACTTATAAGACATATAGGACATATAGGACTTATAAGACTTATAGACAATATGATCTCTTTATTACAAAAAAGGCTGCGAATCTCGCAGCCTTTTTTTGTTTATGGAGTATCTTCTTCCCTCCCTTCGGGAAGGCCAGGGGGTTACTTCACCAGCGCCATAGTATCCGAAGCAATCATCAGTTCCTCGTCGGTAGGGATGACAACAACAGTTACCTTAGACTCAGGAGTAGAGATGATAGCCTCTTCGCCATGGATGCCCATGTTCTTTTCGGCATCAATCTCAACGCCCATGAAGCTCAAGCCCTTGCAAACGCTCTCACGCATGTTTGCCTGGTTCTCACCAACACCGGCTGTGAACACGATGATGTCGCAACCGTTCATGGCAGCAGCGTATGCGCCTACGTATTTGCGAACACGGTAGCAATACATGTCGAAGGCGAGAGTTGCGCGCTCGTTGCCAGCCTCGCGGGCTGAGAAGATCTCGCGCATATCTGATGAGATACCAGAAACGCCGAGCAATCCGCTCTTCTTGTTCAGGAGGTTAGACATGCCGTCGGCATCCAAACCAAGCTTCTTCTCGATGAAGGTAACGGCACCGCCGTCGATATCACCGCTGCGGGTTCCCATCATCAAGCCCTCCAGTGGGGTGAGACCCATAGAGGTATCAACACACTTGCCGTCTTTTACGGCTGCGATGCTGCCGCCGTTGCCGATATGACAGGTGATAATCTTCTTGCCTTCTGCCTTTACGCCGAGGTATTCGCAAACGCGCTGCGAAACGTAGCGGTGGCTGGTTCCGTGGAAACCGTAGCGACGCACACCGTATTTCTCATATAGCTCGTATGGAATGGCATACATATATGCCTCTTTCGGCATTGTCTGGTGGAAAGCGGTGTCGAACACGCCCACCTGTGGCAGTCCCGGTATCAACTCCTGTACGGCATGCACACCCTTCAGGTTTGCAGGGTTGTGCAGTGGAGCGAGGTCAGAAACAGCCTCGAATTCCTTCAGCACGTCGTCGGTGAGCAATACGCTCTTGTTGAACTTCTCTCCGCCGTGTACCATGCGGTGGCCTACGGCATCAATTTCCTTCAGGTCTTTGATTACGCCGATTTCTGGGTCGGTGAGCAGACTGAAGATGAACTTCACTCCCTCTGTATGCTCCGGAATATCGTGCATAATGGTTTTCTTCTCGCCGTTGGCGAGTTTCACTTTTACGAAGGCTCCGTCGAGGCCTACACGCTCTGCACCGCCCGATGTCATGACAGTCTTGCTGTCCATGTCGTAGAGTGCGTATTTAATAGATGAACTTCCGCAGTTCAGTACAAGTATTTTCATAATTCAAAAGCCCCACCCCGACCCTCCCCAAGGGGAGGGAGAACGGAAAGTCTCTTCTACCCGTCAATGAGAGTCGGTGTGGTTTGGGATTTTATATTAATGTTTTATTTATACTTTCCCCTCTTTGTTGAAATATCACTGCTATTCCAAGCTCTCCCCCTTGGGGGAGTTGGAGGGGGCTCCTGTTTATTTTTTCGCATCCATTGCCTGGCAAGCTGTGATTGCCACCATCTTGTAGATATCGTCTACGGAGCAGCCACGGCTCAGGTCGTTTACTGGGCGTGCGATACCCTGGAGGATTGGGCCGAGAGCCACTGCGTCGCCAAGACGCTGAACGAGCTTGTATGCGATGTTTCCAACTTCGAGGCATGGGAATACGAGTACGTTAGCCTTGCCGGCGATGTCGCTGCCCGGAGCCTTCTTCTCGCCTACAGATGGAACGAGGGCTGCATCAGCCTGAAGCTCACCGTCGACCTTCAGCTCTGGATCAAGTTCCTTTGCCAGTTTAGTAGCCTCAACCACCTTGTCTACTACTTCGTGCTTAGCGCTGCCCTTGGTAGAGAAGCTCAGCATTGCAACACGTGGGTCAGCGAAGCCTGCAACTGATTTTGCTGTCTGTGCGGTACATACTGCAATCTGTGCCAACTGCTGTGCGTCTGGCATTGGGGTAACGGCAACGTCGCCTACTA
>DAIOXG010000258.1:0-4624 GCA_036758085.1 Prevotella sp.
AGACCGTGCCGCCGCACCACGTTATATCGAGGCAAGGCTGTCAAAATTTGCCCTCGACGTTGTGTTCAATCCCAAGACAACAGACTGGCAATTGAGTTATGACGGAAGAAACAAAGAACCAATAACCCTTCCGGCAAAGTTTCCTCTACTCCTTGCTCAGGGTGCAGAAGGTATTGCCGTAGGTCTGTCTTCTAAAATCCTACCGCACAATTTCAATGAGATATGCGACGCTGCTATCAAATACCTCCACGGCGAGGAGTTCCATTTGTATCCGGATTTCCCCACCGGTGGCAGCATCGACGTAAGCAAATACAACGACGGACAGCGCGGAGGCGTGCTGAAAGTAAGGGCTAAGATTGAGAAACTCGACAGTAAGACTCTTGTCATAAAGGAAATTCCGTTCGGAAAAACAACTACGACCCTTATCGAGTCCATTCTCCGTGCCATCGACAAAGGTAAGATTAAGGCAAGGAAAGTTGACGACAACACTGCGGCGCAAGTGGAAATTCAGGTACATCTTGCACCTGGTGTTTCTTCCGACAAGACTCTTGATGCCCTCTATGCCTTCTCCGACTGCGAAATGAACATATCACCAAACTGTTGCGTCATAGAAGACGACAAGCCGCAGTTCCTGACTGTCAGCGACGTATTGCGCAACTCTGTTGAAAGGACAAAAGGACTTATAAGGAAAGAGCTCGAGATACGCAAGGGCGAATTGCTTGAACAACTGCACTTTGCCTCGCTCGAAAAAATCTTCATCGAGGAAAGGATATACAAAGACAAGCAGTTTGAGAATGCACCGAACATGGATGCGGTTTGTGAACATATCGACGAGAGACTCACGCCTTTCTACCCGCAAATGATAAGGGAAGTTACAAAAGACGATATCTTGCGCCTGATGGAGATAAAGATGCAGCGAATCCTGAAATTCAACAAGGATAAGGCCGACGAACTGATGGCTAAAATGAAGGCAGAGATTGACAGCATCGACAAGGACCTTAACAATATGGTGGAAGTAACAGCAAACTGGTTCTCTTTCCTCAAGAACAAATATGGTGCTCACCACCCGCGACTTACGGAGATTAAGAACTTCGATACTATCGAGGCAACAAAGGTCGTGGAGGCGAACGAAAAGCTGTATATCAACCGACAGGAGGGTTTCATCGGTACAGGACTGAAAAAGGACGAGTTCGTATGCAACTGCTCTGACATCGACGACATCATCATCTTCTATAAGGACGGAAAGTATAAGGTCGTGAAAGTTGCCGACAAACTGTTTGTCGGCAAGAACATCATGCACGTCGGAGTATTCAAGAAAAACGACAAGCGCACGATATACAATGCCGTGTACCGCGACGGTAAACAAGGTTTCTATTATATAAAGAGGTTTAACGTAACGTCTGTAACCCGTGAACGCGAATACGATTTGACTCAGGGAAAACCAGGTTCAAGAGTTAACTATTTCACGGCAAACCCTAACGGTGAGGCTGAGGTCATCAAAGTAACCCTCGACCCGTCGCCGAAGCTGAAGAACATTTTCATCGAAAAGGACTTCTCCCAGATTCTTGTCAAGGGAAGGAGTGCCATGGGAAATATTCTGACGAAATATCCAATCCACCGCATTTCGCTGAAGAGCCACGGCCACAGTACTCTCGGCGGCAGAAAGGTATGGTTCGACCCAGACGTAAACCGTCTTAACTACGATGACCACGGTACTCTGCTCGGAGAATTCAACGAGGGCGACAGCATCCTCGTAGTACTGGAGAGCGGTGAATATTACATGACGAACTTCGATGCGAACAACCACTACGAGGAGAACATCATGAGGATAGAGAAGTTCAGTCCGCATAAGATATGGTGTGCCGTAGTCCGCGATGCCGACCAGAAGAATATTCCATACATAAAGCGCTTTATCTTCGAGGCATCTAAAAAGAAACAGAGCTTTATCGGAGAGAATCCGAAAAACGAGCTGCTTATTCTTACGGATACCCCATCGCCAAAACTCCTCCTTACCTTCGGTGGCGACGATGCATTCCGTGGCACTCAGGAAATCGACGTTAACGAATTCGCTCTTGTCAAAGGATACAAGGCAAGGGGCAAACGCCTCACGACCTTCCAGCTTGACAAGTTGAAAGAACTTGAACCTGTCGAGACGCCGGATGCGGAAGAAAGTCAAGAGTCTACCAATGAAGCTGAAGCCGCAGAAGACACTGAGACCCCGAAGCTTCCAGACACATCCGACAGCACTGAAGATTCAGAGAATCTCGATCCTGATGCCGGGAAGAGCCAGCAGCAGATTATCGATGAGATTACAGGACAGCTGAATCTCTTTGACGATGACAAATAAAAATACGTATATGGGTATGACAACATTAAAAAAACGCACGGCAAGGCTGTTGCTTCTTATCGCAATTCTATTAATTCCGCATGGAGAAACAACAGGTTATGCCCTGCTCCATGCCCAGGACAAGATTATAAACAATACACGCATGGTAGGTGTCGGTGGCATTAGCATCCTCGACACCTACTTATCTCAAGAGAAATATTCCGGAACGGAACTTCGCTACATATCCCATACTATAAGGGAAAGGGAAGGAAAGAAATGGTCGCGCATCATCGTGCACCAGGGCGACGTGGCTTATACAAGGAACAGGGCAGACAACGGCAACGAGATGGCTGCCGCATATAAATTCAGCTATGGGTTGATGCACGGCTGGAGCTTTCTCGGCAACCGGCTTGACATCAAAGCCGGAGGAATGGTCGATGCCAATATCGGATTCCTTTATAATACAAAAAACGGCAACAATCCCGCTCAGGCGAAAATAAACATCGACATTGCCCCCGTTGCAGCTGCAACCTATCGCTTTCATGCCGGCAAGATGCCGCTGGCTGTAAGGTATGAAGTGAGTGCCCCTCTTTGCGGACTGATGTTCAGTCCTAACTACGGCCAATCGTATTACGAGATATTCTCAGAGGGCGACTACGACCATAACATCGTGCCCACAACATTTGTCTGCACTCCGTCGCTACGCCAGATGCTGACACTCGACTTCAATATCCGCAAGACGACAGTCCGCATCGGATACCTCGGCGACTACCGCCAATCTGAGGTCAACAATCTGAAATACCACAGCTATTCCCACATGTTTATGATCGGAATAACAAGGAGGTTTAAAATTATAAAGATGTAGTCCCATGAAGAAGTTTTTCCCTTTTATAATCAGTATTTTCGCCACACTCTTCCTGTCGCTGCAATTGTCTTCATGTATCGACGAAGATGAATACAGCGACTCGCCGCAAGGCAATTTCGAAGCCTTGTGGAAGATTCTTGACCAGCGCTACTGTTTCTTCGACTATAAAGGAAATGAATACGGACTTGACTGGAATGAGATACACTCAAAATATGCCATGCGCATAAACAATTCCATGACCGACAGCCAGCTCTTTGAAGTCATGGCAGATATGCTCAGCGAACTGAAAGACGGTCATGTAAACCTCTATACCAGTTTCGACTATGCCCGATATTGGAGCTGGCAAGAGAACTATCCCAAGAATTTCAGCGACTCGCTGCAAAGAAAATATCTCGGCACGGACTACCGGATAACAAGCGGACTGAAATACCGGAAGCTCGACGACAACATCGGCTACATCCGCTGCGAGAGTTTTGAAAGCTCTATCGGCGACGGCAATCTCGACAACGTAATGATGTATCTCGCTCCGTGCAACGCCCTTATCATAGACATCAGAAACAATGGAGGCGGAATGCTGACCATGGCAGAGAAACTTGCCGCACGCTTTACCAACAAGGAGATTCTCGTTGGGTATATCCAGCACAAGACGGGTACGGGACATTCCGACTTTTCGGCGATGAAAGAACAAAAGCTGAAGCCGTCGAAGGGTATACGCTGGCAAAAGAAAGTCTTCGTCTTGACAAACCGCTCTGTATACAGTGCAGCAAACGAATTCGTGAAATACATGAAATGCTGTCCGGGAACAACCGTCGTGGGCGACAAAACGGGTGGTGGAGCCGGAATGCCGTTCAGTAGCGAACTGCCAAACGGATGGAGCGTAAGGTTCAGCGCATGCCCGATGTACGACAGAGACAAGAACTGTACGGAATTCGGCATCACGCCAGATTACGACGTAGCCCTCGACAACGACGACGTAGCCCGTGGAACAGACTCCATAATCGAGTTTGCACGGAAATTGGCAAGAAAATAAGCAAGGAAACAAGACAAAATCACGTTTTTACATAATATTATAATATCGAAACATAACATTTAACGATAGTATAATGCGCTAAATAACGGAAATTACGTAACTTTGCAACAAATTTGTCTGCTGTAAAGACAAAAAGCGACAAAAGACAATAACAAAACAATATAAAATCATGGCACAAGAAGACGTTTTCAAGAAAATCGTTTCACATTGCAAGGAATACGGATTCGTATTCCCAAGTAGCGACATTTACGACGGACTGGCTGCAGTCTACGACTACGGACAGAATGGTGTAGAACTGAAAAACAACATCAAGGAATACTGGTGGAAGAGTATGGTATTGCTCCACGAGAATATCGTAGGCATCGACTCAGCCATCTTCATGCACCCTACTATCTGGAAGGCA
>DAIOXG010000259.1:0-4609 GCA_036758085.1 Prevotella sp.
AATGACAAGTATGTAAGCATTATATAGCAATCAATGGTAACTGCTCCGCCCCCGGAGGGGGAGGCGGGGGAGGGGACGATTATAAGCCCGAAACTTGAATAATATATTAATGTACTTACTTTTTCCCGACCTTCTCGCTGCGGTATTCGAGCGGTGTCATGCCAAACTTCTTCTTGAAGCATTTGCCGAAGTAGCTCGACTCCTTGAAGCCCACAGCATAGGCTATCTCCGAGATGCTCTTGTCGGTAGTGACAACAAGTCTTTCTGCCTTCGACAGACGGATCTCCTTTACCAAGTCGATGGGGGCAAGTCCCGTAAGACTCTTCAGCTTCTTGAAGAAGGCTGAACGGCTCAGACCTACAGTCTCGGCGATGGAGTCGATATTGAAATCCTCGTTGTGCATGTTCTCCTCGATAATGGAGCGTATGCTGTCGATAAACTCCATGTCTTTCTTTGCCAGATGCTTCTCGTATTCGTCGGCAGCAGTCGTTGCCGATGATGCAGAAACAGCAGCCTGTCGTGTCTTCAGCAGCATCTTGCGCTGGAAAGTGCTCTGTTCCTGTAGCAGTTGGCTGATGCGGGCTGAGAGCATCTCGTTGCTGAACGGTTTCGTGATGAAGGCATTTGCTCCGCCGGCTATCAGGTGCGACTTCTCTGTGTCGCCGTTCTTTGCAGTGAGAATAATCACCGGCACGTGGCTTACCGTGAAGTCCTGTCGTATGCGGCGAAGCAGTTCGGTTCCGTCCATTCGTGGCATCATAAGGTCGGAGATGATAAGGTCTGGCGGTGTGAGCTTTATCTTTTCCAATGCCTCTATTCCGTCGGCGGCAGCCGTTAAGTTATACTGTCGGCTGAGCTGTAGCGTGAGCATGTGGCGCAGGTCGGCATTGTCTTCAACGAGAAGGATGTTTTGGGAGTCCTGGGAATTCTGGGAGTCCTGGGAGCTCTGGGAGATTTCGGAGTTAGCGGATAACTCCGTCAGCGCTGACGCTGCTGTATTGTCATCGAACAGCAGTTCTGTGTTGTCTCCATCGAATACCTCTTTGGTCGTTGGAATTTCTACGGTGAAGGCAGCTCCGCCACCCGTGATATTTTCTGCCCATATCCTGCCATGGTGCATCAGGGCATACTCCCTTGACAGACTGAGTCCGATACCCGTTCCTGCCTGTTGCGTGTCAGATGATGTGGCGTTGTCTGCCATAGAGAATCGGTCGAAGATGGTTTCAAGCTGTTGCTCCGGAATGCTTGCCCCATTGTCTTCCACTCTGATGTGGCACAGTTTCCCTGTGGCATCTTCAGATACGGCAACCGTAATCTTGCCTCCCTGCTGTGTGTATTTAAAGGCGTTGCTCGCCATATTGTTTATTATCACTCCTATTTTCTCTGCATCACACCATGCCATGACCTGTTCCTCTGGGGTGATGATGTTTAACTGAATGTTACGGTCGGCGGCAGCCATGCGGTATTCTTCGAGTATCGCCCTTACGATATCACAGATGTCGGCATGCGACAGGTGGAGCGGCATCTTGCCGTTCTGCACCTTGCGGAAGTCGAGAATCTGGTTCACCAGATGCAGCATCTTGCTGGCATTGCGGTCGATGAGCTGCAGGTATTCCTTTCCGCTGGCAGACAGTTTCTCGTCGTGGCGCAGCGAACTGATTGGTCCCTGGATGAGGGTGAGCGGTGTGCGCAGTTCATGACTGATGTTTGTAAAGAAGCGTATTTTCAGCTCGGCAAGTCGGTTGTTGATATACACCTCGTTGCGCATCCGCAGCATAGTCACGGCAATTCGTATGCCGCCGTATAATGTGCCGCAGAAGAGCAGAAAATATATCGTGTAAGCCCACCACGTTGCCCACCATGGCGGCAAGATAGTAATTCGCAGTGTGCGCTCAGGAGAGTTGCCGTCGGCTGGCTTAACCCTAAAGGTATATTCTCCAGGCGGCACGTTGGCATACGATGCCACACGGCTGTTGTCGCCCGTGTGCCACCGCTCCTCGTAGCCGTCGAGGATATATGTGTAGGTGATATTCTTCTTGCCGGTGAAACAGAGTGTGGCGAATTCGATGGAAAACATGTTCTGGTTGTGGCTGAGCGTTATTTCCTTGGCATATCGTGGCGACACATCGCAGATGGATGGGTCGAAACTGTCGAGACTGCGGTTGAGAACCTTGAAGTCGACGATGAATGTAGGGGTAGGGTAGTCGTTGGCTTTTTCAACAATGTCGGGGTTGAAGGCGATAATTCCCTCTCGGCATCCTATAAGCATGCGCCCGTCGGTGAGTGATATTGATGTGTTGTCCTCGATTTTGCTTCTTAGGAATCCGTCGAGAAATCCGTAGGTATGTATGTTGCCGTTGTTCTCGTTGATGCACGACAGTCCGTTTTCGCTTGTGAACCAAAGTCTATGGCACTTGTCTTCGGCTACGGTCGATACGATGTTGCTTTGCTGGTTGTTTGCCGTTAGTGGCGTGAGTCTTATTCTGCCTGTGGCCTCATTGTAGAATGCCACCTTGTTGAGTCCGCATCCGAAGATGCTGATCCATATATTGCCGCGGCTGTCTTTGAGTAGAGAATATATGTCGTTGTCGACAACCGTCGTGTTGTTGTTTTGGCGGAAGTTGTTGAAGTGTATCTTCGATGCACTCTTGAAATTGGCGTCAAAGGCAAGCAGTCCGTCGGTCGTTGCCACCCATAGTGTATGGTTCTTGTCCTCCACGATTTGCCTTACGCTTTGGTAAAGGTCGTTGCCTGGATAAGTTTTCAACTCGTTGTTCTTGTTTATGAAAACCGTCTTGCCGTTTCTCTGTGTCATAAGATTCAAACCGCCTCCGTAGGTGCATACCCATATCCTGCGGTAGGAGTCCTGAAAGGTGTAATACACCTTGTCGTCGCTGATAGAGTACCGGTCGCGAGGGTTATGTCTGTATTCCGTGACGGTAACGCCACTGGCTGTTTTGCTGTCGGGCGCAACTTTCGTCAGTCCGCCGCCTTTAGAGGCGAGCCACAGGTTGCCGGCATTGTCTTCCATGATATTGTATACATTGCCGTGTATGCCGCTGACAGTTCTTTTTGTCTTGCCTGTTTTCGGGTCGATGCAATACAGATTGTCGCGTCGTGTGCCAATCCACAGACTTCCGTCGCGACTTTGGAAGAGCGAGCGGATGCCGTAGTTGTTGTCGGTAGAGCTTACGTCGTTTGCCAGCAGACCGCTATATAGATGTGTATACAGTCTTTTCGGGAACCGTATTTTGAATACTCCGTTGTTGATAGACGAAAGCCACAGAAGTCCGTTGCTGTCGAGGTCTATGTCGTTATACATTATGTTTTGCGGTATAGCTGGTGCAATATGGCGTGTTGGCAGTTCTGAGATGTTTGGTATGCCAAAGGGGTTAAGCTCACTCATGGATGAAGCATTGCGGTCGTAATGCCACACTTTTCCGTTGCGGAGCAAGATGAAAAGTCCGTTAGAGCCTGCATCACAGAATTTCACGCTGTTCAGTGTTGTGCCCTGTGGGGTAGGAAACTGTCGTACGGCATTATTCTTCGGATTGAAAAGAGTCAGTCCGCCATTCATCCCGTAGAGCCACAGCATTCCGAATTTGTCGGCAAATGAAGTTTCCGCCTGTGCATTTACGGTTGCTATGCGCTTCATTCCCCGGAATATCGCTTTTTCCGTGGATATATATACATCTTTTCCGATAGGTGTAACCGTTGTAATCTTTTCTCCGGCAGCGGGACACAGTGTGTATTTTCGTCCGCTTTTAGTGTCGATACAGGAAACCGCTCCTTTTGTGTTGCCGATGAAAATTTTTCCGTAGGCAGATCTGAAACAGGTGGTATTCTGTAGTGCAGTAATGTTTCCGAGAATCTTTTTGCTTATGATGTGTTTCCCTTTGGAAACGGTAGCCACTTCATAATTCGGTCCGAGCCAAAAGACGTATCTTGCCGTTTCTCCGATTACATTATGTTTAAGTCGAAGCGTGGTGCGGTCAATATCGTGGCGTGCATTGTATATAAGTTTTATGATAGGGCTATTATTCTTGTCGGTATATACCTCATACAGGCTTTTGTCGCGAGTATAGAGTAGAGTGTTGCCGTTGTCCATAGCTTGCACTTTGATGACGCGCAGGTTAGGGGCAACACGTTTCAGTTCAGAATACATGTCGTTGAAGCGTTCTGTGGTCTTGTTGAAACGGTACAGACGGTTGTCGGTTGTCCGTATCCATATATTGTTGTGGTTGTCTTCAACCATGTTGATTACCTTTCGCGGCGGAATGTCCGATTTTGTGTTGCGCCGGATTACGTAAGGGGTGAATTCCGTTCCGTCAAACGACGACAGTCCGTACCATGTACCGAACCACATGAATCCGTCTTTACTCTTCAGTGTGGTGTATACCGTATTCGACGGCAGACCGTTGTCTGTAGAGTATCTCACGGTTATCATGTCGTTTTGCGCCCATATTTCTGTTGTATAGACAGAGGCAATAGCTGTTAGTGTAAGTATTATATATATGAATCGTTTCATAGATTTTCTCTTTGTCGTGGCAAAGATAATGCAAATCGAGAGCAATACAAAATGAATTCATTCATTTTTATTGCCGAGATG
>DAIOXG010000260.1:0-4592 GCA_036758085.1 Prevotella sp.
TATCTTTATCGATGAGATTGATGCCGTGGGACGTGCCCGCAGCCAGAGTCCGGCAATGGGCAGCAACGATGAGCGCGAGAGCACTCTGAATGCGCTGCTGACAGAGATGGACGGTTTCGGAACTAACAGCGGAGTTATCGTGCTTGCCGCTACTAACCGTGCGGATATGCTCGACAAGGCTTTGCTGCGTGCCGGACGTTTCGACAGACAGATTAATGTGGACCTGCCTGACTTGAATGAGCGTAAGGCTATCTTCGAGGTGCATCTGCGCCCGATTAAGAAGGACGACAGCGTGGATGTGGAGATGTTGGCTCGCCAGACTCCGGGATTCTCCGGTGCCGACATTGCCAATGTCTGCAACGAGGCTGCTCTTATCGCTGCAAGGTATGGCAAGAAGAGTGTACAGAAACAGGACTTCCTGGATGCCGTAGACCGTATCATCGGCGGACTGGAGAAGAAGACTAAGGTCATGACTGCTGCCGAGAAGCGCTCTATTGCCATTCACGAGGCTGGCCATGCCACGATATCATGGTTTACGGAACATGCCAACCCGCTGGTCAAGGTGTCTATCGTGCCACGTGGCAGAGCGCTCGGTGCTGCATGGTATATGCCGGAAGAGAGGCAGATTACTACCAAGGAGGCTATGCTCGACGAGATTTGCTCTCTCTTGGGCGGACGTGCGGCTGAAGAACTCTTCACCGGACATATCTCGACTGGTGCTATAAACGACCTTGAGCGTGTTACGAAGAGTATCTATGGAATGATTGCTTATGCCGGCATGAGCGACAAGCTGCCGAACATCAGCTATTACAATAATAATGAGTATAATTTCCAGAAGCCTTATTCTGAGACGACGGCTAAGATTATGGACGACGAAGTGCTCCGTATGATTGCCGAACAGTATGAGAGGGCGAAGAAGATTCTCTTGGAGCACAAGGAGGGTCACAACAAACTTGCCGAGCAGCTTATCGAGCGTGAGGTGATTTTTGCTGAGGATGTAGAGAAGATTTTCGGAAAACGTCCGTGGGTGAGCCGTTCTGAAGAGATTCTTGAAGAGAACAGCAAGGACTCCCAGGATTCTCAGGATCCTCAGTTCTCTCAAGACTCCCAGCTCTCCCAGGAGCCCCAGAACTCCCAGTCCTCCCAGGAAAACTCCCAGCTCTCCCAGAACAACTCCCCAAAAGAATAACACCATGACAGAAGAAAAGAAAAACAGCAAGTTGTCCAACCTCATCGTGCGCACCATAACCGGTGTACTCTTTGTGGTAGTAGTAGTAACGTCATTCCTTCGTCCTGAGGGAATGGAGCTTCTGTTCGCACTCGTAACAGGACTGACGATATGGGAATACTGCGGACTGGTGAATGAGAAGGAAGGCGTACAGGTGAACCCCGTGATTAGCACCGTGGCTGGAGTGTATTTCTTCCTTGCCGTTGGTGGTTTCTGTAGCGGCGTGGTGCCCACGGGTGCCGTGTTCATCCCTTATCTGCTGACGATAGTATATCTGTTTATCAGCGAACTGTACACCGGCAGCAAGGATGCCATAGAGAACTGGGCGCATACCATGCTCGGACAGATGTATATCGCCCTACCCTTCTCTACCATCAATGTCCTTGCCTTTAACTCTTCCGGCGGACAGGTGATATTCAACAATATCGTGCCTCTCTGCGTGTTTATCTTCCTGTGGACAAACGATACCGGCGCATACTGCTCCGGCTCGCTCTTCGGAAAGCACAAGCTCTTTCCGCGCATCTCGCCAGGAAAGACATGGGAGGGATCTGTCGGAGGTGCCGTGCTCGTGCTTGCAATGGCTGCCGCAATTCATTTCCTTTACCCTAACATAGAGCAGGAACTCGGATTGTCGATATGGCAGTGGATGGGACTCGGACTCGTCATCGTGGTATTCGGTACCTGGGGCGACCTCGTGGAATCGCTGTTCAAGCGTACTCTCGGTATAAAGGACAGCGGCAACATCTTGCCTGGTCATGGCGGAATGCTCGACCGCTTCGACTCTTCGCTCATGGCGATGCCGGCAGCTGTAATATATCTGTACACGCTCTCTCTGTTCTGATTAACAACAGAGTGCATGCCATATACTTATGGAGCAAATAAGCTGAAACTAACATATTTTTTATATTTTTGTAGCGTATGAAAAATTCTACTATTCTTCTTGCATCGGCAATGATGCTCGGTGCAACAACAGTTAATGCACAGGCGCAATCACTACATAAAAGACTGCCTTCTTCTCTCTACGGCGTATCGGCTTCTAAAGTGATGATGGCGCAGGATATGAATCCGCGTACCATAAAGATGGAAAACAAAGCCTTCAGAACTGATAAAAAGAGTAACTTCATGCCTCTCACCGAAATGGTATACACTTATACCGAAGACGGCACATGGGAACTGGAGGGTGAGTATTCGTATACTTACAAAAACGGTAAGGTGGCTACCCAGACACAGAAAAGCGGCGACGACGTTACGCTTACAACAACAAGCTATTCTGACGACGGACTGACGGAGACTGTCATCGAAAGTACTTCCAGCGACGGCGGAAAGAACTTTGTGAATGCATCTAAGGCGGTGTTCGTACATGATCCTGTAGTTACAGATCTCGTGGTAAGCAAGAAGAGATACGAATGGGACAGCGAGAGTAATGACTGGACTGAAATTTCCGACTCGTTCCGGCGCGACATAATACGTGATGCCGACGGCAATATCACGTCGCTAACGATTCTCGTGCCTTACATGGGAACATACGATGCAACGGAAAAATATACAAACACCGTTGATCCAGAAACAAAACAGATTAACTCTTTCAAATACGAGACTCTGACGTATGACGAAAACGACCAGCCGGTTTGGCAGACCGACCAGTATATTACCGATATAAAATGGGAAAAGACTAATGGGCAACTCGTGTCGCAGTATGACGAATGGATGCTTTGGGACAACTATCTTTCATCGGCAACACTCGCCTATGAAGAGAATGGCGAGACAAAGAGTTTCGGAAATATTAATATCGAATACACTGGCGACGGCGGGTATAACGAGACTTTCCAGTATACTGACCAACTGGAACGCACGGACACGAAAAAGGTGATGGTCGACGGGAACGGAAGTTTCTCTATAGAAGAAAAATCATACTCTGACACCGACGAAGACGGAGTCTTGACTGACGCCGACATGACAAACTGGAGCAAAGAAGTAGTTACATACGACGCTCACAAGAATCTCGCTGAAGACGAGTTCTATGAACTCGACGAAGAGACATCTTCTCTTGTCAAGACCATGGGCGAAAAGACCGAACGCACGTATGATGCTGAGCACGGCGATGCTGTAAAAGAAACAATTACGAGCAGCTACGACATGGATGCCCAGGAGTATCTGCCATACAGCAAGGTTGTAGTAACAAGCTTTACCGACGTTACATCCGGAATTAAAACAGTGGAGAATACTGACGGAAATGTTGCCGCATACAATCTGCAAGGCATGCGCATCAACAACTCTGCCTCTGACGGAATGGGTATTACAATAATCAAGAAGAACGGAAAAACATTTAAGGTCATAAAATAATCCGCATAGCGGATTATGACAAAAGACTAAGTAAAAAAACAAAAATGTTTTTCGGTCATTTTACCCTCACACCCTCACACTTCTCTCAAAACCCCTCTGTTTATCGGCATTTCGAGGGTGAGGGTAAGTGTGAGGGGTGGTGAGGGTAAATTTATAAATTAAGGGGTCCACCGACGGTGAATCTCTGTAACAAAACCATTCTTGATTACCAGTTCGGTATTGAGACAGTTGAAGTTGTCTTTACGGTAGTCGGGAAGTCGGTCTAAGTATTCCTTGTAGTTTGAGCGAACAGTATCTAAAGGATCCTGGAAATCTGTTCCACAATCGATGAGAGTCAAGTTCTTGCCAAGTTTAAGCTGAGCCTTTCCCAGTTCCGTATATACCGAGTAATCGTCCATCAGCATCGTGCGATACGTTCCGCCGCCGTTTGCCACTAACTCTGCACCGCCATTCTCGATACCGCCGTTTACAGTCCTTGCCCCTTTGCTGTCCTTAATAGATACAATAACCATCGGCTTGCCCTCATAAATCAGGGTGTCGCCCGTACGCATACGGTTCACGTCCACTGCATCATACAGATCCTTGCTGAACACGCTGCATGTCATTCTGCCGCCCTTCCAGTCGATGTCGCCGGCTTTGAAGCCAACAGCCACGGTGCAGTCTCTGAGCGAATCGATGTTCAGTCCACTCTCCAGCGGTGCCACCCTCATGTGTTCAGGTTTTCTTACGCTTGCACAAGCCGTCAGGAGAAGAATGCCGACGGCTGCAAATAACCAAGTTCTTTTCATATCCTTTTTGTAAATGCACTAATGTTTTTACAGTGCCATTCACAGGAGTAGTTCCCATGATTGGCGCTGCAAAGATATATATTTTTTTAGTCTTCCGGCATTTGTGAGTAAAAATGTTTTTTATGTTTATCGCCCGATATCGTTTTGAAAGAGGCACGAAGTGACTCTTTGTATTATATAACATAAAAATAGCCAAATTCGGGAGTTAAATATTGCCAAATTACGGAAAAACA
>DAIOXG010000261.1:0-4575 GCA_036758085.1 Prevotella sp.
ACGGAGTCTTTGCTTCTTTCATAATATTTTACAAAGCAGTCCATAACAATATCTTCCGCCACATCTATGTCGTTGACATAGTGTGTAGCGGAAAGACATAATGAGTTATAGTTCTTTTTAAACAGTGTCTCTATATCTGTAGAGTCTGTTACTTCCATACAGTTTTTTATTTAGAGACGGATTCTTTTATAAATACCCTTATACAATTTTACCCTAAAAATCATTGTATAGTAAAAAAATACAGGTATTGATGCAGATTACTCAAAGTAATACAGGAAAGTTGCTACTCCCTCGAGAGCCTTCTTGCCTGTCTCTTTTATTTCGATGCGGAACTTGATTTCAGCCTTTGTAACGCCGCGCAGGTTGGCGATAGACTTCAGATCAGTTACGAGGCGGATGCTCTCGCCTGATTTTACAGCCTGTCCGAATTTCATCTTGTCCATACCGTAGTTCACCATCATCTTCAGGTTGTTCACCTTGATAATCTGATTCCATAGATATGGGAGCATAGACAGAGTGAGGTAGCCGTGGGCGATGGTCGTCTTGTATGGACTTTCCTCTTTAGCCTTCTCTGTGTCGACATGAATCCACTGGTGGTCGAGAGTAGCATCGGCAAACATGTTGATGCGCTCCTGAGATAGTTCCACATAATCAGATGTTCCGAGGTTCTTGCCTAAGTAGGCTGCAAACTCGTCGTAGTTGTTGATAACTAATTGTGCCATTTTTCTTTGTATTATTTATTGTTTATTTATAGTAATTCTGGGAATTCTGGGAGTCTTGGGAGGACTATGAGAACTGGGAGGATTATGAGAACTGGGAGTTTTGGAAAGAAGCTTTCATTCCTAATTCCTAATTCCTTACTCCTTATAGTCTTTCTTCGAAATTGTGATATCGTATAGAATTTGTCCTTTGTGCTTAGCCGAGAAGAACGAGTAGCGGAAGTTGTAGCCAGCCTCCTTATATGGGCGAATCTGCGGATTGCCCTTCAGAGCCTTCACCATATCCTGTCGCAAGGTCGTCTTGCTCAGTGCCGTAGTGTCAGCCGCTCCGTTAGCTGTCATGCAGTAGCGCAGTGTCAGCGTAGACTTGTCGAAGACGAGGCTGTCGGTTGTGATGACGTCGCTGATTCTCACCGGACAGTTCTTTCTCGTAAATTCGCTTGCCTCTCGGGCAGCCCTTTCGTCAAGGCTTTCTTGACAAGCAGTAAGGAGTATTGCTGCCGAAGCAAAAAAAAGAAATTTCTTCATTCCTTTATCTTTATTTAAAAAAAGTTTTTTCCTGTTTTTACCCTCACACTTTCTCGTAACCCATTGCCCGTCAATTCTTTGTGTGGTGAGGGTAAGGGTGAGGGGTGGTGAGGGGAGAGTATGTTGTTAATACCACTGCACGGCATTGCTGTATCCGCTGCGCTTGTCGTATTTCAGAGCATCAGTAAGTGTTGCCGCATTGCATCGGAACGAGAAGTTGTAGGATGTGTATGGAGCAAGCACCACCGAGCAGCTCATGCTGAAACAGTGGAGGTCGCGCTGCAGCGAAGCAGTAGTCATTGAGAGATCGTGCTCCTCGAAGTCGTAACCGGAAGAGAAACTGATGTTCCATCCGTCGCTGATGCGGATGTTTCCGCTGAAGTTCAGGTTCTGAGTGAACTTATACGGATAGCGCATCGTCTTGGTATTGAACTTTCCGGAGGTATTCTCCCTCATCGTGATACCGTAGCCGAAGGTGATAGACCACGGCATAGAGAATTTCATGTATCCGTCCTCGTCAGTTTCAGCCTTGCCAGCCGATTTCTTCTTTGCACCGTGCTGTGCCTTCATCATGTCGTCGTCCACGTTTGTCTCCACTCCCGTGTCGTCGTCATCCGTGTCCTTATCCTCTTTGTCGTCGTCCTTGCTCCCGCCGAAGAGTTTCTTTATCTTCTCCGGATTGAGTGTGTAGGATATATTCTGCGACATACCCTGGAATCGTCCGAACCTGCCCTTTCCCCATTCCGTATGGTTACCCACGTAAGGGTTGCCGTTGGCATCAAGTTCGTATGCATATGTGGCGAACACGGCGTTCATATTAAATGTATAGTTCTTCCACCATTTCAGTCGGATATTCATCGACAGGTCGCTCCATTTCTTCTCCTTGGCAGCCATGTTATACGACATGTTGGCTCCCAGTTCGTCGATGATACTAAGTTTCTTGAAACCGGTAGAATCCTTGTCCGACTTCACCTTCATCTCGATATTGTTTGATAGCGACATCGAGATGCTTCCCGTTCTGCCTCTGCCCGGCACACCGAAGAGTCCGTTTTGGTAAGGCGAATACTGCTCCATCGTAACATTCCCCTGAGCGTCCGTCTTCTGATACGTCTTGTAGTAACCATAGCGGCTCGCACTGAAGTCAGGAGCATAGTTATATGATACGGTAGGCGTGATGACATGGCGGATAGCCTGAATCTTGTCGCCGAAAATCTTACGGTTAGGAGTCCAGAAACCATACAGCTTCGTAGATGCGCTAACGCTCATCGACCAGTTGTAAACGTTGTAGAAGCCATACGTAGTATCTCGTTTCACCACCTGGTTCTGTTCGTCCCAGCTCTGTTCCACGCGGTTGGTGTACATACGGTCGGTGAAGTTAATCGACGGGTTGATGTTTATCACGTTAAACAGCGTAAAATTTCCGTTGATAGGAATGCTGTGCTGCATACCGTTGCGCCAGTCCTTTATAAGATTCGACTTCATCAGCAAGTCCTCCTTCGTGTCGATACTGTTTCTGAGACTACCCGTATAGCTCATAGAAATCTTCTCATACCAGCGTTCCTTTCCCACCATGCGCTTACGCTTGAAAGGATAGAAACGGCTCACGGAGATGTTCAAGTCTGGCAGCGTGATAGCCACCGTAGAGTCGCGCATGTTCTGGTTCAGGTTTGTCGTTCCGCTGATTGTCATGCCGAGACTGGAGAATGTAGTCGTCCAGCTCACAGAAGATGTACGCGTACTCTGCGTCATCGACTGTGGGTTGTACATGCTGTTCAGGTTGTTTCGTTCATAGCTCGATGTGGCGAAGTTCACGCTTGCCGAGAGCGAAGAGAACGGGTTAGCCTTGGCATCCTGCCGGTGGTTCCACTGAATTTTGAAACTCTCCTGTTCCGTAAAGTCAGGCATACCCTTGTCGCCGTTTTTCGTGTCCTGATAACTGAAGAAGAAGCTGCCGCTGTATTTATAGCGCTTGCGGTAGTTGCTGGCAGCCGACACGCCCCACGACCCCTTGGTATAAATCTCGCCAAGGAGTTTCAAGTCCCATTTGTCGTTGATGGCAAAATAATATCCACCGTCCTTCAGATAGAAACCGCGCGCACTCTCGTCGCCATACGATGGCATTATGAATCCGCTCGAATAGCTCTTCGAGAATGGGAAGAAACCATAAGGAATGGCAAGTGGCAGCGGCACATCGGCAACCACGAGGTAAGCCGGACCGAATACCACGTCTTTTCCCGGACGCACCTTTGCCCTCGACAGGGCGATATAGAAGTCCGGATGTTCAGCGTCGCAAGTGGTGTATCTGCCGTGTTCCAGGAAGAGTTCGCCCTTTTCGTTGCGCTTCGATCGCTGACTGGTCAGGAATCCGTCCTCCTGCTCCGTATATACATTATTAATAAAGCCCTTCTTCGTTTTGAAGTTAAAGGCAATAGTGTCGCTGTCATACTGCGTGTCGCCCATCTTGAACACCGGTCTTCCTTGCAGCGCCCCAGTCGTATCGCGTGCTCCGGTGGCATGCACCAAACTGCTGTCCATGTTCAGTCGCATGTCGGCACTCTTCAGATCCATGTTCTGGTAAACCACGTTGGAATTGCCGTAGAGAAAAGCATACTTGTTCAGGGCGTTGTAGACCATAGAGTCTTCGGCGGCGAATTTCACCGGAGCGTCAACACCCGTCGACTTTGTCCTGTTGATACTGTCCTGTCGGATAGAGTCGTCAATATGTTTGTTATGGTGATAAATGGCAAGAGCCAGAGAGTCCATCTTTGTCGTGTCGGGTTCGCCGTTGGCGATACCGGATATAATGGAGTCAAGCCCCAGCGTGTCGGCGAGGGCGATAGAGTCTTTTTTAGTCTTTTGTCTCTTCTCCTTCCGCATCAGTGGCGAGTAGGTGCCAGCCATCACAAAAAGGAAGGCGAAGAGCAGTATGAATATAGTGGATTTCTTTCTCACTTTTTCGTTATGAAATGCAACGTTTCTAAAACCAGTCTTTTTTACCGCCATTATTTACATAAAAGCGGTTCAGTTTGCAAAATTACTCTTTTTACTCCTAATATCCGCTAAGAGACAAACAATTATGTGTTATTTTAACGTTTGAACCAGTATCCATACTAACCTGTATTGAATTAAGTCGGTTATATTTATAATAGCGAAATCGAAGTTCTTCAGTCGACAAGTGTAAAACCTTGTATTAAAATTTGAGGGTAACATAACAATTCAATGGAAAATAAAGAGCGTGTGGAATGTTCTATGTCTTTTACATTCCACACGCTCTTTTGTATGCTCGGCATGAGCATTGTCTAACGGGTGGAAGTCCCGAGTAAGCCCT
>DAIOXG010000262.1:0-4564 GCA_036758085.1 Prevotella sp.
ACACGAAAATAGGAGATAAACACCTATAATTAGTGTTTACCTCCTACTCGATTGAAGAATATAATCATGTATATAAATAGGTGAAAATAATTTGTATGCCACAGTAAACAAGTTATTCAATACAGGCAAATAATTTGTTCAATGACACTGAACCATTGTTCAATGACACTGAACCATTGTTCAATGACATTGAACCA
This sequence comes from Prevotella sp., assembly GCA_036758085.1. Classification (GTDB taxonomy): domain Bacteria; phylum Bacteroidota; class Bacteroidia; order Bacteroidales; family Bacteroidaceae; genus Prevotella. Next base: position 198 of record DAIOXG010000262.1, read on the forward strand.
TTATTCAATGACACTGAACAATCATTCAATGACACTGAACAAATTTTTTTAGCCGATGAAGTTAGCATTGGGTTTTCTTCCGGTAATAAATATTATCACTCCATATTCCAGATGAACCAAATTCTTGTCGTTAAACGTTTTTACTTTTATATAGCTCGATTGAATATAACAGGAAACATTATAAAAAAGCGGTTCATACGGAATGTATGGCAAGAATATGCTAAATAATTGTAACAAAACAGACACAAATCGGACTCCTATTATAATATAACGGGATTTTTTTTATAACTTCGCAACAAGAATACTAATACTAACCCTAAGGAGACGGACACGCACACACTTGTACGACTCCTTGCAAACATATACAACTATGGCAAAAGGTGGAAAGAAAAAAAGAAGAATGAACAAGAAGCAGATGGCTGAGAGGCTACAAGACTTCTTCATGCAGAATCCTGATAAAAAACACAGTTTCAAGGAAATTTTCAAGGCTCTCCGTCTCGATACCCACCCGGCAAAGATGCTTGCCGTGGATGTGATGGAGGAGATGGCATGGGACGACTTCCTCGTGCGCAAAGGCGACAGCGCCTACCAGCTCAACATGAACGGACAGGTGCAGGAGGGTACCTTCCAGCGAAAGTCGAACGGAAAGAACACCGTGGTGCCCGACGACGGAGCGGCTCCTATCTTCGTGGCAGAACGAAATTCAATGTTCGCACTCACCGGCGACAAGGTGCAGTTTACCATCATGGCGCGCCGCAAGAACCATATCCGCGAGGCTGTGGTAACGAGCATTCTGAAGAGGGCAAAGGATACTTTTGTCGGCAAGTTGAGAGTGGAGAAGGACTTCGCCTTCCTCGTATCCGACGGAAATATCTTTGCACAGGACATCATCATCCCGAAGCGCAAGCTGAAGGGCGGAAAGACCAACGAGAAGGCTGTGGTGAAAATAACGCAGTGGCCTACGAAAGACAACAAGAGCATGATTGGCGAGGTTGTCGACGTGCTCGGAGAGACTGGCGACAACGACGTGGAGATGAACTCCATTCTGGCGCAGTACAACCTGCCGTACAAATATCCGAAGAACGTGGAGGAGGCTGCCGAGAAAATCGACCCTACTATCACGGAACAGGACTACAAGGAGCGCGAGGACTTCCGCGACGTTACGACATTTACCATCGACCCGCATGATGCAAAGGACTTCGACGATGCCCTCTCTATCCGTCCGCTCAAAAAGGGTGTGTGGGAGGTTGGAGTACACATCGCCGACGTGTCGCACTATGTTACCGAAGGCTCCGTAATCGACAAGGAAGCCGTGAAACGCGCCACGAGTATATATCTCGTTGACCGCACCATACCGATGCTGCCGGAAAGGCTTTGCAACTTTATCTGCTCGCTCCGTCCGAACGAGGAGAAGCTTACATACAGTGTGATTTTCGATATGAACGAAGACGGCGAGGTGCTCAAATGGCGACTGCGCCACTGCGTGATAAAGAGCAACCGGCGCTTCTGCTATGAAGAGGTGCAGCAGATTCTCGAGGACAACGGAGTGGTAGACGGCACCGGCGAACCGGCTCCTGTCTTGCCCGACGGACAGCAGTATAAGGGGGATTATGCCCCGGAACTCGTGATGCTCGACAGGATTGCAAAGAAACTGCGCGCCGCAAGGTTCAAGCACGGCTCCGTGAAGTTCGACCGCGAAGAGCTCCACTTCGACGTGGACGAAAAGGGAAAGCCCGTGCGCTGCTACTTCAAGCAGGCTAAGGATGCCAACAAACTCGTGGAGGAATTCATGCTACTTGCCAACCGCACCGTGGCAGAGAGCGTAGGAAAGGCTCCGAAGGGCAAGAAGCCGAAGACCCTGCCATACCGTATTCATGACGTGCCGGACCCGACAAAGCTGGAGACACTCCGGCAGTTTGTCGTGAAATTCGGATATAAGGTGAAGACCGACGGCACGAAGGGAGCCATAGCCAAGAGTCTCAACACGCTGCTCGACGAGTGCAGCGGAAAGAAGGAGCAGAAGGTTATCGAGACCGTGGCTCTGCGCGCCATGATGAAGGCAAAATACAGTATCCACAATATCGGACACTACGGACTGGCTTTTGAATACTATACCCACTTCACGAGTCCTATCCGCCGGTATCCCGACACTATGGTTCACCGCCTCCTGACTCGCTATCAGAACGGCGGGCGCTCTGCCAACAAGGAGCACTACGAGGAGCTCTGCGAGCACTCGAGCGAGATGGAACAGATAGCACAGAATGCCGAACGCGACAGTATAAAATACAAAATGGTGGAGTTTATGGCTGACAAGATTGGCAATACCTACGATGCCCATATCAGCGGAATAACTTCCTTTGGCATCTACTGTGAGATTGACGAGAACCACTGCGAGGGTATGGTGCCGCTGCGCGACCTGAAGGGCGACTACTACGATTTCGACGAGCGCAACTACTGTCTTGTGGGTCGCCGCCATCACAGCAAATACCAGCTCGGCGACCCTATCCGCATCCAGGTGGCAAAGGCAAACATGGAGAAGAAGCAGCTCGACTTCAGCATTGCCGACGACGACAGGAAGGAAAAGAAATGATATACTGATAGCGTTACTCTGCAACACTAAAAGCGGTGCAGAGTAACGCTTTTAATTTAATAAAGGAAACTGCTCCACAATCGAAGGATTCTGACAGGGAAAGCGTTAATTATTGGAAAAACGGACAAATAAAGCTATATTTAGCTTGGAAAAGCGGACAAAAGTATGATTAAACGCAAGATAGACAGATATTTAGAAGATTTCTTTTCACACGACAACAAAGCTTTGTTGCTTACAGGAGCAAGACAGATAGGGAAAATTGCTTCATACCCTCTGTTATAGAATGTGGGGGCAAAGGTCTTCCATTCTCCCATTTATGGTAATGTATTCCCAATTCTATATGGTTAACAGTATAATTGCGAGCGCTTTTAGGACTTATTTAACAGAACATGTAAACAAATCATCCATTGTTATCACTTTCTGTATGGAATGACTATATTTATTCGCAACTAATCCGTAGGTTGTAACAATCGTGGGATGTATTACTTCCTTGCAGCGAGTGAGTTGTTGGTAAACGACAATTTTATTGCGGATATTGTTTGCTTCCGTATTGTCTATGACATAATCACCTACACAGAATTTCATCTCGCAAAGATTGATGATTCTGTCGGCTCGGCGTATCAGCAAGTCTATCTGTGCTCCAGGGTGCTCGTCATTCTTTTCTGCACGCCAGGAATATTCCACAGTATGTACAGAAGGAATACCCAGAGCTTGTTTGATTTGAGGTATATGATTCCAACACAATGCCTCGAAAGCAAAGCCATACCAGATTTCCATTGTACGCTTGTCGAACTGCCCTCTCCATACATCAGCATCTGGAGATGCTTTCTTGCGGACGACGGTCAAAGCAAACAAGGAGTAGAAGTCGATGAGATGAAATCTTTCTTCTTTGGCAGGAAGACCATAATATACGTATTTTTGAATAAAGTCGCTTTCTGCCAATGCCTTCAATGTCTTGGTTAGTCCACCACCGTATGGCACACCTGTTTTTTCTGCAATTTCCTTTCTTGTATAACCACTTTTACGTTTGGCCAGGAGACGAACTATTTTTATGCAGTCTTGATGATTGGTGAACAGCGACATGAATAATTGCTCTAACTCATCGCCAAGTTTGGCGTTGCGTTGTAGAAATAAATAGTCCATGGTCTGTTCTACGCTGTCTCCCTTGTGGACGAAAGACATATAATAAGGTATGCCACCAAGCATCATATAAAGTTGCATTTGAGCATACCGATCAAGTTCTATGCCATGTTCTTGATAGTATAATTCTGCTTCATGCAATGTGAATGGATGAAGTTTGATTTCTCTTGTTTTTCTGTCGTAGAGTCCCCCCTTGTTATGCAGGATTTATTCTGCCGCAAAGATACTTAAAAGGTTTGATTTGGCAAAATAAGGATACACTATTTTGCCAAATCGACATCTTTTCATGTAGGTTTGGCAGAATAAACATAAAAATTCCCTTTGTCTTAAAGGTACGTAACCTTTAAACAAAGGGAATTTATCATATAACTTTACGCCTCGCGCTGCTTTGTTCCCATGCGCGCCTCGACTACATTTATTACATAGTCGCCGAGCTTCTCGCATTCGCTCACGATGTCCATATACATCGTGCCGATGGCGTATGTGTATTCGTGGTTGTTCACGTCGTTGATGTTCTGGCTCTTCAGCTGCGTGCGGTAATTGTTGATTTCGTTCTCGATGTTAAACGAGCGGTTCACGTCGAGGTTGTCCCTTCTGCCCGAGAGCATCACGTTCATCTGCGTCAAGCTGTCGTCGG
>DAIOXG010000263.1:0-4535 GCA_036758085.1 Prevotella sp.
AAGGGCGGGAACATTGCCCCACGCTCCGGGCGACGGTTATTGAATTTATTTCCGAGCCACACCTCGAAGTCGCCCGGATACCATATCCATGTTGCTTTAGATTTCTTTTCCATATCTTTCCTCCGTTATCTGTTCCAGTGATTTTCCGCGAGTCTTAGGAGTCCAAATTGCTCCGATGAGCAGTGATACGATGAGCAACGCCATCATGAGATAAGCAGCGAGAGTAAAGCCTTCGCCCTGTTCGCCGTAGATATTCACGAATACCAATCCCCATGCAGCCGACAGGCCTCTAACCATGAAGAACATCACGCCCTGGGCAGCAGCACGATATTTTGCAGGGAACAGCTCCGAAGCCCACAGCGCATAGAAGCCCTGCACGCTGATACCGCCTTGAATACCCCAAAGCAGAGTGAAGAAGAGCAGTCCGCTCATACTGCCGATGCCAATGGTAACAATCATTACCCATGCCAATACTGCAGCTCCTACGCCCACGATGTAGAGCATGCGCTGGTTCACTTTGTCTACCAACATAGAGAAGACGAAAGTCATGCCGATGATGATAACCCACTGCCCGGCAGAGAGCATGTTAGCCTCGCCGTTAGACAGTCCGCCAGCCGTTTCGTAGATATGCTGCTGGAAGAAACCCATCACGGAGCTTACGAGGTTCCACGTCAAGTACATTCCGGCAAGGAACAGCATCGTCCTTACGTTCACCTTATTAGAAAACAGTGTACCGAAGGATGCAAAAACGCTCTTTCCCTTTTGTACATTCTCCGTATTTTCTTCAGCCTTCGCCGCCTTCCATTCTGCCGACTCCTCGAGCTGCCGCTGCAACAACCATGCTATGAGAGCCACGACAAATAGCGAGGCGAACACGATGCGCGAGCTGAACACGTTGATTGCTGCAACAGGAGCATCGCTGCCGATAATCTGTGTTGCAGCCTGACTAACGAACGGGAACATGAATCCAGCCTCGGCATTGTTTGTCGGAGGAGCAAGAAACCATCCCAACAGCAGGATGATAAGCGGGCCGATGCCCCATGCCATTTGTGAGATACCGATATTGCGGCCGCGGTTGTTAATCTCCGAACTCTCAGAGATGTATGTCCATGATGCCGGCACGCCAACGCCAACGCTGATTCCCGTTACGAGGAAACCGGCGAGGAGCATCGGGAAGTTTGTGGTGAACACCACGAGCAACACACCGAGCATATAGATAAGCATGTTGTAGGTATATATCGCCTTTCTGCCGTATTTGTCGGCAAGGAAGCCTCCGATTATAGCTCCTATTGCCGCTCCAAGACAGTTGGCACTGATAGCATTCAAGAATCCGAGATGAGCCTCGGTAAGTCCGAGATAACTCTGCCACAAAGACAGACCGCTTGCACCGGCAACGATAGCTCCGGCATCAAGATAATTTGTAAGAGACACTGCGATAGTACTCTTCAAACTGCTTTTCTTATTTTCCATATTTTCGATTATATTATTATTTTCGTTTATGCATACTTCTTTATAATAACGTAAAAATATGGGATTTGTACTACATTCAGTGTATATCTTGCATTTGTGTTTTCTTATCCTGAATTTTGAAAAAAGTTTTTTCTTAAAATTACCCTCACACCCCTCACACTTCCCTTGAAACCCTTTGTTTATCGGACTTTTTAGGGTGAGGGTAAGTGTGAGGGGTGTGAGGGTAAGTGTGAGGGTAGAACTTCACAAAACCTGACTTTCTAACATTACTGCAGTCTTCCTTCCATACATTCTATTTATCCAGATGTCGAAGAATTGCTCACTGATGGAGTATTTGTTGTGGAGTTTCGTTACTATGCCGTAATTTATCAGTTGCTTTGCTGCATACTGATTGGCACTTGCTGAAGAAAGTTTGTGTTTCTTTATAAAATTTGCGGATGTTATTCTTTCCACTTCTCCTTCTTCAGCTATGGCATACAGAAGAGGTTTCTGCTTTTCGGGAATGTTTGACAACATCTCTTGAAACAGAGGCTCTTTAGAATCTATAATGTCGTTTATTGATTGTATTATAATATTTCTGCTGCAATTCTCTCCGTCGTCAACCGAAGCGAAAACCTCATTAAACGTTCTTTGCATTCCGTAGGTATTGCCGCGGAACAACTGGTAAACTTCCGATATGTCGTTTCTGTCTATATGCTTGTCGTATTTGTTCATCCATTTTTCCACGAAATCCGTATAATAGTCTTTTTCTATAGGTTTCAGTTCGAGGATGTCTGCACTATTGTAGAACGGATGTACTGCTGACAGGAAAATTTCCTGCATTACATGGTATTCGCTTCCTGCAAATATAAACTGGCAGTTCGTCATTGTCTGGATGTGTGTTCTGAGCAGAGCTTCGATGTTCTTTTCCGGGAATTTTGCGATTTGCTGAAATTCGTCTATTGCAACGATACATGGTTTGTCGGCATTTTCCAGATATCGGAAAATCTCTTCCAGTGTAAGTTCCGGTTTTATTATATCGCCGAGGTTAAGATTGAAAGTAGGTGTGTTTGTTATTGGGTTAAATCCAAACTGACTGCTAATTGATTTAATGGTTTGTATAAAAGCCGTAAGCATCTTTCTGCTTCTCGGCACTATAGCTTCGTATATTTTCCTGCCGAGCAGATAAGTAAACTCTTGCAGACTTGTTGTATGCATGATATCGATGAAAAAAGTGTAGTAACCGTCTTCGTCGAATTCATTTTCAAAGCAATATCTTATCAGTCCTGTTTTTCCCATTCTTCTTGGAGATATGAGCACAAGGTTATTGCCGTTTGTTATGGATTTGCAGATAGCCTTTTTTTCTTTATCTCTGTCACAGAAGTATTCCCTGCTTATTCTTCCTGCAACTACGAATGGATTCTTTATCATTGCCATAAGTTTAAAGTTAAAATACAAATGCAAAGATACTCTTTTACATATAATTATACAAATCCTATAATATAAATCCTATAAAAATAATCCTCATGTATGACTTTATGTACATGCCTGTATTGTAATATGACATAAAAATCCTCTGTATATCGTGAATTCAGAGAGGTAGAATAGTAGTGAGGGATGATAGTAAAAATTGAAATGATTAATTTTTTTGTAACTATTTTAGCGTACTATTCAAAGGATACGAAAAAGTTTGTTACTTTTCAAGTGATAGGAGACAATGCCCCCTATATCATCAAATTAATAATTAAGAATAAAATCAGAACTTTTGTCTCTCATAACTATGAAAAGCAACACGTTCTTTCACATCCTTGAAAGCTGTTCTGCTCATCACTTTATCAAACTGTTCTTTGTGATTTTGCGGTGCGGCAATAAGAAATCGACTATTGAAGTCTTGTAAATCACAAAACTTGGTTACAACATCGATCAGCAACTCTATCGCAAGTATTCACTCACTCCCGATGAAATCGCTTTTATCAAGAAGAACATCAAGACGATTAGTATATTATCAAAGAAGTCCATTTTTCTTAAGAACTTTCTTCAATTCAGAATCTTTGATTGTTTCCCTATCAGACTTATCATAAATAGTCAGCAATGTTACATTTGTTTCATCTACAGAAACGATTGCTGTAACTGTAATAACTCTTGCTCCACCGCTTTTCCCTTTTCCCTTTTCCTTTGGAAGTAATAGCCATACGGATTTTACGCAATCTATTCGTATGCAAGTTTCTTTTTCAGAACGAAAGAATTTTATTTAGTTGGAGGCGCTGGAGGGAAGATTACTCAGGTTTCTCTAAAACGAAAACCGTAAAAACGACATTGCTTGATTAATATAAAAAACGGAAAATCCGTAGACATGGCTGAAACGTTAAGCTCTTGTCTGCGGATTTTCTGTATTTATAGTTTCCCCTTACCCCATTCAATAAGTTTTCATACTTACTCCCCTCCCTATGGGGAGGGGCTGGGGGAGAGGCTTTTCTTTTACATCAAACTTGTCTTTCCTTCGAGAGTGTCGTGGTTGTTCTTCAAGTCAGTCCAGTCCACTTTCTTCTTCGTGTCGATGCCGTTGATATACTTCTCGATGTTGGTATATCCGTCGCCGTTGCAGTCGAGGTTGGCATCCGACGGGTCGTTAGGGTTCAAGCCGTTGGCAATCTCCCATTCGTCTGGCATACCGTCGCCGTCGCTGTCCTTCCAGGTTTTGTACTTCTTATACTTTGGGAAACCGCCCATCTGACGAATGTCGGTGATGATGCCGTGCTTGTAAGAATCCTTGTCAAGACGACGATACTTGAAGAATCCCTCCTCGTTCTTCGACTTGTCAGAGAGTCCCCACATGTCGCCGTAAGGGTCCTTCTTCGGCAGCTTCTTCACGTAGTAAGCCTGTCCTGTGCGCACCTCCTCAATGATTCTCTGGTCCACGATGTCGCGGCAAGGGAATGTTGCTCCAACATTTGCGAGAACCTTGTCGAAAGTCTGGTCAGACGGGATAATCGTCATGTAAGGCATGGCGAACGGCTCATCGGAGTGCATCAGCTGCTTCACGTCGTCAGGGATGCCGTTAGGCAGATCCTTGTCGGCAATCTGAA
>DAIOXG010000264.1:0-4481 GCA_036758085.1 Prevotella sp.
GTAAGCAGGTAGCCATATTGAGCGTTGAAGTATCAGAGAAGATTCTTCGCAAGAAACTCGATACTGATAAAGCGCAGATGGACTACATAGATCTTATGCTCGATGAAGTTAATTTAAATAAATAAGTAGGATGGATTTAGGATTAATATCGGTTAGATACGCTCGAGCCTTGCTCAAGGCAAGCAACTTGGAGAAGCAGTCTGAGCAGGTCTATGCTGACATGCAGACTCTCGCCGCAGAATATGTTAATGTGCCCGAACTGAGTGTCACCATAGCTAATCCTATGCTCTCTAAACAGCAGAAGGAGGAATTGCTAATTACTGCTTCTGGTAATTCATCTTCAGATTTGACAAAAAGGTTTTTCCGTCTTGTCCTGAAGGAGGATAGGGGGAGTATTATGCAGTTCATTGCCAACTCGTTTATTACTCTGTACAGAAAGCAGAATAACTTGATTCGTGCAAAACTTTCAACGGCTGCGGCTTTGTCCTCTGATACAGAGGCAAAGCTGCGGAAGTTAGTGGAAAGTAAGACAAATGGGTCGGTAGAATTTACTACTGCTGTTGATTCTGATCTTATTGGCGGCTTTGTGCTTGAATATGACACATACCGTCTGGATGCAAGTATCAAGAGTCAGCTTAAGTCCATATTGTCGAAGCTTAATTAATAAAAAAGCATTATTATGTCAGATAAAATTAAACCAAGCGAAGTGTCACAGGTTCTTCTCGAACAGCTGCAAGGTATTAATAATAATCAGCAGTTTGATGAAGTCGGAACTGTGCTTCAAGTTAGTGATGGTGTGGCTCGAATCTATGGTTTGAGAAATGCTGAGGCTAACGAGTTGCTCGAGTTCGAGAATGGAACTATGGCTATCGTGATGAACCTTGAGGAGGATAATGTAGGATGTGTCCTTCTTGGGTCTACAGAAGGCATAAAGGAAGGAATGGTCGTAAAGCGTACGAAGCGTATTGCTTCTATTCGTGTTAACGACAATATGCTTGGTCGTGTCATTAATCCGCTGGGACAAGCCATTGACGGAAAAGGTGATATTGACTTGACTGATTCTTTCGAGATGCCTCTTGACCGTAAGGCTCCTGGAGTTATTTATAGACAGCCGGTAAAAGAACCTTTACAAACGGGTCTAAAGGCTGTGGACTCAATGATTCCAATTGGCCGTGGACAGCGTGAGCTCATTATTGGCGACCGTCAGACTGGTAAGACGGCTATTGCAATTGACACTATAATTAACCAAAAGAGCTTCTATGAGGCAGGGAAACCTGTATATTGTATTTACGTTGCTATTGGACAGAAAGCTTCTACTGTCGCAGCTCTTGTTGCAAATCTAAAGGAGCATGGTGCTCTTCCTTATTCTATTATCGTAGCGGCGACAGCTGCTGATCCTGCTGCAATGCAGTATTACGCTCCTTTTGCCGGTGCTGCAATAGGTGAGTATTTCCGTGATCGCGGTTATTCTGCTCTTGTTGTGTATGATGACTTGTCAAAACAGGCTGTGGCTTATCGTGAGGTATCGTTGATTTTGCGTCGTCCGTCAGGTCGTGAGGCATATCCTGGTGATGTTTTCTATCTTCATAGCCGTCTATTGGAGCGTGCTGCGCGTATTAATGACCAGCAGGAAATTGCAGAGAACATGAACGATCTTCCTGAATGTATGAAAGGTCATGTCAAGGGAGGTGGTTCTCTTACAGCGCTTCCTATTATTGAGACACAGGCTGGTGATGTTTCTGCATATATCCCTACAAATGTGATTTCCATCACTGATGGACAGATATATCTTGAGACAGATTTGTTCAATCAAGGATTCCGTCCTGCAATCAATGTCGGTATTTCCGTAAGTCGTGTCGGTGGTTCTGCTCAGATTAAGAGTATGAAAAAGGTTGCCGGAACGCTGAAAATCGATATGGCTCAGTATCGTGAGCTTGAGGCTTTCTCGAAATTCTCAAGTGATATGGATGCTGTGACGGCGATGACCCTTGATCGTGGTCGTAAGAACAACCAGCTTCTTATCCAGCCTCAATATTCTCCAATGCCTGTTGGTGAGCAGATTGCAATACTGTACTGTGGAACTCATGGACTGATGCATGATGTGCCGGTAGATAAAGTTCGTGAATGTCAGGATGCTTTCCTTGACAAACTTCGCACTTCTCATAAGGAAGATGTTATCGATGTGCTTTCATCTGGTGTCATCAATGATGAAGTGACTGGCATTGTGGAGGCTGTAATGGCTGACATTGCCGGACAATATAAAAAATAATAGCCTATGCCGTCACTGAAAGAAATTAAAGGCAGAATTGCCTCGGTGAACAGTACGCGTAAGATTACGAGTGCGATGAAGATGGTGGCTTCTTCTAAGTTACATCATGCGCAGCAGATGATAGAGAATATGCTTCCGTATGAGAATATGCTTGAGAGAATCCTTCGTACTTTTCTTGCAAGTGAGGCTGATGCTCACACTGTGTTCAGTGAGGTTCGTCATGTAAAGCGTGTCGCCTTTGTTGTCTTTTCTTCTAATAGCAGCCTTTGTGGTGGCTTCAATGCCAATGTGGTAAAAATGCTACAACATGCAGTGGAAGAATATTCTTCTATTGGAAAAGAAAACATTATTGTTTATCCGATAGGCAGAAAAGTTGCAGAACAGGTTGCAAAGATGGGGCTTAAGAGTGCTGGCGATTTTACGAATCTTGCCGATAAACCAAATGTTTCTCAATGTGTTGATATCGCACATGAACTTGGTAAAAAGTTCATTAATGGCGAGATTGACCGTGTTGATTTGATTTATCATCACTTTAAGAGTGCTGGCTCACAGATTCTTCAGCGCAAGACTTTCTTGCCTATTGCTGTTGATGAAGTTATTGGGCAGGACAATGGCCGTGATTTGACTCATAAGACTGTTACTCCAGAGATGCAAGAATATATGCGTAAAAATTCTCGGGAGGAGAAAAAGGCAGATGTAACTGTTAAGCCACTTAATGACAATTTCATCGTTGAACCGGATATGGAGACTGTATTAAAGACTCTTATTCCAAAGTTGGCTCACCTGATGATTTATACGGCACTCCTTGACAGCAATGCTTCTGAGCATGCTGCTCGAATGGTTGCTATGCAGACAGCTACAGACAATGCCGATGAGTTATTGCGTGATCTTAACTTGCAGTATAACAAGAGCCGCCAGCAGGCAATTACAAATGAGTTGCTTGATATAGTTGGTGGATCTGTAAATAATTAAATTATAAAAAATCCTGAAGCAAAAAGCTTCAGGATTTTTTATTACTATAATTTATTTCTTTTATTGCTTTTGAATATTCTTTTCGTCCTTTTTAGTGCTTTTGACTTTTGGTTTATTTATTTTCTTGTTAAATGTATTCGTTTTGTCTTTCTTGTTTGCGTTTATATCCTTTTTCTTATTTCTGTTGTCGCTTCTGTTGTTGCTTTGCTTGTTGTATTTTCGCTTATTGTATTTACCTTTTCTTCTTTTCCCGTCGTTTGGAATTTCTTTATATTCTGGTGCTTTGCCAATGTGTTGCGGAATTGGTAGCTTTTCAATTTCCCTACCAAGAAACCTTTCGATTTTCATGAAATCTCCAACTTCTCTTCCTCTTATCAGTGTAATAGCGCGACCATCTCGATTTGCTCTTGCTGTACGTCCGACACGGTGTACGTAATCTTCCACATCGTGTGGAACATCATAGTTAATGACCATTGTTATGTCATCAATATCTATGCCACGTGCAACGATGTCTGTTGCAACAAGGACGTCAATCAATCCTCCCTTAAACTGATACATAACCTCGTCTCTTTCTGCTTGGCTAAGGTCAGAGTGCATTTCGCCACTGTTTATACCGATCTGTTTTAATGAGCGATTAATTTCTTTTACCTTTAGTTTTGAACAGGAGAAAACAATTACCCTTTCCGGCTTATTGTCTTTAAAGAGCGTTTCAAGAACTTTCATCTTTTGATTCTCATGGCATACAAAAGCCTGTTGCAGAATCTTCTCTGCTGGTTTACTTACAGCTAATTTTACACTGACAGGATTCTTAAGAAGAGTTTTTGCAAGTTGCTCAATCTTTGGTGGCATAGTTGCTGAATACATAATTGTCTGACACGTCGGTGGCAACAGCTTGGCTATATTCATGATATCTTCAGAGAATCCCATGTCAAGCATTCTGTCGGCTTCATCGAGTACAAAGAAAGATACCTTACTGAAGTCAACATTCCCCATATTGATGTGGCTTATAAGCCTACCAGGAGTTGCGATAACAACATCAGCCCCCATTTTCATACTCTTGTATTCTTGCTCATATCTGTTTCCGTCGTTTCCTCCATATACGGCAACGCTTGTGACACCATCCATATAGTATGCAAATCCTTGCATAGCCTGGTCTATCTGTTGTGCAAGTTCACGTGTCGGACTCATTATTACACAATTGATGGCATCTTTAGGAAACCCTCCGTCATCAAGCATGCTC
>DAIOXG010000265.1:0-4467 GCA_036758085.1 Prevotella sp.
CATCTGGAACAGCACAAGGAGAGAATCAACGAACTGTACAAGAAACAACGTGAAGATCTGATTTGAAAATGGAAAAAGAAATGACACCGAATGAAAAAAGACCACAGCAAGACTGCGGAGGTATGTTTGCCCAAGTGCAGGCGAGTGTGGAAATCCTGTCGCCTGTCCCGGTAAGCGGCAAATGCTGCGAGAAGGACTATGAACGTCTGTTCATCCGTGACTCGGAAGTAAAGGCACGTGAGGGGAAGATGGCGTATGTGCGCCCGGAGTACCACGAGCGTATCATGTGTATCACCCGTGTAATCGGGCATGACCGGCTTATGCTGTCCGCTTACATCGACCATGTGCTGACGCATCACTTCAACCAGTGCGAGGATGCGATAAAGAGCCTTTATGCCCGAAATTATAATTCAGTATTCTAACCAAAAACGGAAGGATATGAATTACACAATCAGCATGACAGACATTCTGCTGGCGGTATCGGTCGGCTGCAACCTCTGGTTCCTGTTCCTGCTCCTTTACGAGCGCATCATGGACACGCGGATTGTCCGCTTCTTCAAGGGCATTGTCGGATTATGGCGGTCACTGGACGGGAATGAGGCTAAACGCATAGCGGCACACGAGGAAGTCCCTGCGGAAAAGGCGGACATCATCGGCAAGAGCCGTTTCAGGATGGCATCCACCCGGACAACCGCTGCCATACCGACGCAAGAAGCCGCCACTATGGAAAAAGGCATTGAGCTGTCGGAGGAAGAGGCTACTTTTGACGACGGAAAAACGGGAAACGCATCCCGCCCGGCACAAGTTCCGGAGGAAAAACTCGATGAGACCTTCACGAGCATACCGCCGGAGGAACTGGGATACGGGGACGACGAACCGGAAGAGGACGCCTCGGACACGCCACGGGCTTCGGGCAGCAGCTTTGACGAGATTGACGACGCCTGCAAGACCGCCAAAAACCCGGACGCGACACAGGCGGAACGTGAAAAGGCGGCTAAGGTGTTCACCGACATGGAGGGCACGGAGTTGTACGAGAAAATGATGGAAGGCTCTTCGGAGATAGGCATCCGCATCAAGGGGCTTATCGAGATTCGGCTGAAGAAACCTGAAAAGGAGTTCGTCGTGCCGGACAACATCGAGGAGTTCGACATTCGCAACTATGTATGACAACAATAAAAGAAATGAACATGAAAGAATGACATCAACCCACGCGGCGAGGAAACGCAAGGCGCATCCCTATCCGCAACGGACACGCCCACGTCCGTGGAAACAAACGGGCATCCACTAAAACCAAAGTAAAGAAACAAAGTATCAACCGCCCGACAAAGGACCATCCACCCTTTTGACGGCAAAAAACAAGAACAGTTTATGAACAAGAACATCTTGAAAAACAGAAAAGCAATCCTCTCCGCGGCACTTGTCATCGCCGCAACCGCCTCCGCTTTCGCGCAGGGAAACGGCATCGCGGGCATCAACGAAGCCACCTCTATGGTGAGTTCTTATTTCGACCCCGGAACTAAACTGATATACGCCATCGGTGCAGTCGTCGGGCTTATCGGGGGCGTAAAAGTGTACGGCAAGTTTTCATCGGGCGACCCCGACACCAGCAAGACAGCCGCCTCGTGGTTCGGCGCGTGCATCTTCCTGATTGTTGCCGCCACCATCCTGCGCTCATTCTTCCTTTAATAAATAATGTATGGCTGAATACCCAATCAACAAGGGTATCGGCCGTCCGGTAGAGTTCAAGGGCTTGAAGGCACAGTACCTCTTCATCTTCTGCGGAGGTCTGCTGGCTCTCTTCGTCCTGTTCGTCATCCTCTACATGGTCGGTATCGACCAGTGGATATGTATCGGCTTCGGCGCGGCATCGTCCTCCCTCCTTGTATGGCAGACCTTCGCGCTGAACGCCCGGTACGGCGAACACGGGCTGATGAAATTAGGAGCGGCACGGAGCCATCCCCGATACCTTATCAACCGGCGGCGGATACCCCGTCTGTTCAAACGACAACGAAAGGAAGAAAGACAATGAGGAATACATCGAAAATGACAACACTGGAAAACAGGTTCCCACTTTTAGCGGTGGAGCATGGCTGCATCATCTCAAAGGACGCCGACATCACGGTGGCTTTCGAGGTGGAACTGCCGGAACTTTACACCGTGACGGGTGCGGAGTACGAGGCGATACACAGTTGCTGGTGCAAGGCTATCAAGGTGCTGCCGGACTACTCCGTCGTCCACAAACAGGACTGGTTCATCAAGGAACGCTACAAACCGGAGCTTCAGAAGGACGACATGAGCTTTTTAAGCCGCTCTTTCGAGCGTCACTTCAACGAGCGTCCGTACCTGAAACACACCTGCTACCTCTACCTGACCAAGACAACAAAGGAGCGTAACCGGATGCAGAGCAATTTCAGCACGCTGTGCCGGGGACATATCATCCCGAAGGAGCTGGACAGGGAAACCACGACCAAGTTCTTGGAAGCCTGCGAACAGTTCGAGCGCATCATGAACGACAGCGGGCTTGTCAGGCTGCGCCGCCTCTCCACCGATGAGATTGTGGGTACTGAGGGAAATACGGGACTTATTGAACGCTACTTCTCGCTCATGTCGGAAGGTGACACCACCTTGCAGGACATCGAGCTTTCGGCAAGGGAGATGCGCATCGGCGACAACCGCCTGTGTCTGCACACCCTCTCCGACGCGGAAGACCTGCCGGGCAAGGTGGCTACCGACACCCGTTACGAGAAGCTCTCCACCGACCGGAGTGACTGCCGACTGTCATTCGCCTCCCCGGTGGGGCTTCTGCTCTCCTGCAACCATATCTACAACCAGTATGTGCTGATAGACAACAGTGAGGAAACCTTGCATAAGTTCGAGAAGTCCGCCCGTAACATGCAGTCGCTATCTCGCTATTCAAGGAGCAACAGCATCAACCGCGAGTGGATAGACCAATACCTGAACGAAGCCCATTCCTACGGACTGACCTCGGTACGGGCACACTTCAACGTCATGGCGTGGAGCGACGATGCGGAGGAACTGAAGCATATCAAGAACGACGTGGGCAGCCAGTTGGCAAGCATGGAATGCGTGCCGCGCCACAACACCATCGACTGCCCGACACTCTACTGGGCGGCGATACCCGGCAATGCGGCGGACTTCCCGGCGGAAGAGAGTTTCCACACCTTCATCGAACAGGCGGTGTGCCTGTTCACAGAGGAAACCAACTACCGCAACTCGCTCTCGCCCTTCGGCATCAAGATGGTGGACAGGCTCACGGGAAAACCGCTGCACCTTGACATCTCCGACCTGCCCATGAAGCGGGGTATCACGACCAACCGCAACAAGTTCGTGCTGGGTCCTTCGGGCAGCGGCAAGTCTTTCTTCATGAACCACCTCGTGCGCCAATATTATGAGCAAGGCGCACATGTGGTATTGGTGGACACGGGAAACTCCTATCAGGGCTTGTGCGGCATGATCCGACGCAAGACAGGCGGAGCGGACGGCGTGTATTTCACCTACACGGAAGAGAAGCCCATATCGTTCAACCCGTTCTACACCGACGATTACATCTTCGACGTGGAGAAGAAGGACAGCATCAAGACCCTGCTGCTGACGCTCTGGAAGTCGGAGGACGACAAGGTGACAAAGACGGAGAGCGGCGAGCTGGGCAGTGCCGTGAGTGCCTATATTGAGCGCATCCAATCCGACCGTAGCATCGTGCCGTCGTTCAACACCTTCTACGAGTATATGCGTGACGACTACCGCAAGGAACTGGCACAGCGTGACATCAAGGTGGAGAAGTCCGACTTCAACATCGACAACATGCTCACCACCATGCGGCAGTATTACCGGGGCGGACGCTACGACTTCCTGCTCAACTCCACGGAGAACATCGACCTGCTCGGCAAGCGGTTCATTGTCTTCGAGATAGATTCGATTAAGGAAAACCGCGAACTGTTCCCCGTCGTGACCATCATCATCATGGAAGCCTTCATCAACAAGATGCGGCGACTAAAAGGGGTACGGAAACAGCTTATTGTGGAAGAGGCTTGGAAGGCTCTCTCTTCAGCGAACATGGCTGAATATCTGCGCTATATGTACAAGACGGTCAGAAAATATTACGGCGAGGCAATCGTGGTGACGCAGGAGGTGGACGACATCATTTCCTCTCCCGTGGTCAAGGAGAGCATCATCAACAACTCCGACTGCAAGATACTTCTCGACCAGCGCAAGTACATGAACAAGTTCGACCAGATACAGGCGTTGCTCGGACTGACGGAAAAGGAGAAAGGGCAGATACTCTCCATCAACATGGCGAACAACCCTTCACGGCTCTACAAGGAGGTGTGGATAGGCTTGGGTGGCACACAATCGGCGGTCTATGCCACCGAGGTCAGTGCAGAAGAATATCTGGCGTACACCACCGAGGAAACGGAGAAAGTGGAGGTTTACCGTCTGGCGGAGAAG
>DAIOXG010000266.1:0-4435 GCA_036758085.1 Prevotella sp.
GGTTCTATAGCCGACAACGGATGTGGCAAACTTAACAAGTTTACGCCTGCCGTGCTGAGACAAATAAGGGGGCTCGGAGTTACTCACGTATGGTACACGGGAGTTATACGCCATGCCACGACGACAGACTATTCCGACTATGGCATACCAAGACAACATCCTGCTGTTGTAAAGGGAAATGCCGGCAGTCCGTATGCCATTACCGACTATTACGATATCGACCCGGACCTGGCAACCAACGTGAAGCGCAGAATGCTCGAGTTTGAAAGACTCGTGAAGCGCACACACGATGCGGGAATGAAAGTGATTATTGATTTCGTGCCAAACCACGTGGCAAGACAATATAAGTCTGTTGCAAAGCCGAATTGGGTTAAAGACTTCGGCGAGGACGACGACAAGGGGAAACAGTTCTATCCGATGAACAATTTCTACTATTGTCCGGGACAGGACTTTGCACCAGACATCGACCTGTATCATGGCGAACAGCTGCCATACGAGGAATTTCCGGCTAAGGCTACGGGCAATGACTGCTTCGGCAACCGACCGGGAAAGAACGACTGGTATGAGACGGTGAAGCTGAACTACGGAGTTGACTACTGCGACTACGGCGGAGTGTCTAAACACTTCTACCCTACTCCTGACACCTGGGTGAAGATGCTCGACATACTGCTCTTCTGGGCAAGAAAAGGAGTCGACGCTTTCCGCTGCGACATGGCTGAAATGGTGCCGTCGGAGTTCTGGAGCTGGGCAACTAAGGAAGTAAGAAGAAAATTCAAGAACATCGCTTTCATTGGGGAAGTATACAACCCGGCACGTTACAGAGAATACATTGCCGCCGGATTCGACTACCTCTACGACAAGGTGGGAATGTACGACTGCATGAGGGCTGTGGTTTGCGGAAACAGACCGGCTTCTGACATTACGCTGCAGTGGCAACAGACTGACGATATCGCCGGCAATATGCTTTACTTCCTCGAAAATCATGACGAACAAAGACTGGCGAGCGATTTCTTTGCCCACAACGGAATGAAAGGTGTTCCGGCTCTCGCAGTTAATGCCCTGATGCGCAAGAACCCGTTTATGCTCTATGCCGGACAGGAATACGGCGAACACGGTATGGACGAAGAAGGATTCAGCGGCAAGGACGGCAGGACTACAATCTTCGATTACTGGTCGCTCGACTCGCTTATACACGGATTTATATCAAGAAGGCAACTCACTGCCGAGGAGAAGAAACTGGAAACCATATACAAGAAATTGCTCAACATTGCAATAACGGAAAAGGCTGTAAGCGATGGGGAATTCTTCGATTTGATGTATGTAAATCCGACTTCTGAGTTTTTCGACTCTGCACACCAGTATGCTTTTCTAAGGAAATACGAGAACGACACGCTGCTCGTTGTGGCAAACTTCTCCGACAAAGAGGTTGACGTTAAAGTTAATATTCCGCAACACGCTTTCGACTATCTGAACCTACCGGACAAGATTACCGATGCTGTAGATTTAATGACTGGCGAAACGAGCAAGATTTGCATTTCGCCGGAGAGTCCCGTTTCGATGTTAATCTGTCCGAACAGTGCAAGGGTACTGAAAATAAAATAACACACAATAATTGAATTGTCATGAACACCGAAATTGAGCTTAACGCCCACAACAAGGAGGAGTTTCCGCCGGCTCACACTGCCGAACATCTGCTTAACCAGACTATGGTGAGGATGTTTGGCTGCGAGCGGTCGAGGAATGCACATATTGAGCGCAAGAAGAGCAAGATTAGTTATATTCTCGACCATAAGCCTGACCGCAAGGAGGAGAAGGAGATTGAGAAAAGGATGAATGAACTTATCGAGGAGGACTTGCCTGTAACATACGAATTCGTTGACCGCAACCATATCCCTGAGGGTGTGAAAATCGACAGACTGCCGGAAGATGCTTCTGAAACGTTGCGTCTTGTCCGTATCGGCGACTACGACATTTGTCCCTGTATCGGAAAGCACGTGCGCTCTACAAGTCAGATTGGCAAATTTGTTCTGCTCGGCACCAACTGGGACGAGGAAAAACATTCGTTCCGCATCAGATTCAAGGTGATTTGATGAAAAATGAAAAATGAAAAATGCGGATTACCATGCCTTATACAGACAATAGTAATCCGCATTCTTCATTTCGCTGAGCGTCAGCGAAGCAATTCTTCATTCTTCATTTCTAATTCTTTATCGCCTCATTCTCTTCTTTCATATCGATAAACTGCTTCTTGCTGTCGTAGAATTCATACTGCAGGAAAGCAAGTTTCTGAGAAGGGATGACGTGCACGCCCAATCCGTATTTAATCTGCCACCGGCGCTTCAAACTAATGAAACCCTGGTTGATATATGCAGCAACATACGGATGTACATGCAGATAGAAAGTCTTGATGCCAATCTTGTTGACCAGTTTGTCAATCTTACTCTCTAATTGGTCTGTGAAAAGTATGCTCGACTTTATCTTGCCCGTACCGAGACATGTAGGACACGCTTCTTCAACGTTGACATCCATTGCCGGACGAACTCGCTGTCGGGTTATCTGCATCAGTCCGAACTTGCTCAAAGGCAGGATGTTGTGGCGCGCGCGGTCTTTCTGCATGTTCTTGCACATCCGCTCGTAAAGAATCTGGCGGTCTTCGGCAAGATTCATGTCGATAAAGTCCACGACAATAATTCCACCCATATCCCTAAGCCTCAGCTGTCGTGCAAGTTCGTCGGCAGCACCGAGATTTACATCGAGGGCATTAGCCTCCTGTCCGTTAGCAGAACGTGTGCGGTTGCCGCTGTTCACGTCGACCACATGAAGGGCTTCGGTATGCTCGATATACAAATAAGCGCCATGCTTATAATTAACAATTCGCCCGAAGCTCGACTTGATTTGCTTTGTTACGTTGAAGTTGTCGAAGATAGGCACCGTTCCCGTATAAAGTTTCACGATACCTGCCTTCTCAGGTGCGATGAGCGTAATGTAGTGTTTTACTTCCTTGAAGACCTCCTCGTCGTTTACATAGATATTTTCGTAAGACGGGTTGAAGAGGTCGCGCAGCATAGCCACCACTCGGCTTGTCTCCTCGTATATGAGCTGCGGGCGTTTCTGCGTTTTCTGCACCTTCATGATAGCGTCCTCCCATCGCTTCATGAGTATCTTCAGCTCTGTGTCGAGCTCAGCCACACGCTTGCCCTCTGCCACGGTGCGCACGATGACGCCCACATTCTTCGGCTTGATGCTGTGGATGAGTTGCTTAAGCCTTGCACGCTCTTCGCCGCTCTTGATTTTTGAGGAAACAGAAACTTTATCGTCAAATGGAATAAGTACGAGGTATCGCCCGGCAAAGCTGAGCTCTGCCGTCAGTCGCGGTCCCTTGGTAGAAATAGGTTCTTTTACGATTTGCACCAGCACTTCCTGTCCCTGCTGCAACTCGTTTTGCACGCTGCCGTCTTTTTTAAGGTCTGGCAGACGCATAGCTTTTGAAAAAGGATAAAGTTTCTTTCTGTCGCTCTGTACCTGTTTGATATACTTTTCGTAGGAATTGAATTGACTCCCGAGGTCAAGATAATGTAGAAAGGCATCGCGCTCATAACCAACATCCACAAAACTTGCATTCAAGCCCGGCATAAGCTTCTTAACTTTAGCCACGTAGATGTTTCCAACAGAGAACGACGCCGAACGCGGCTCGTTCTGGTACTCCACGAGATTCTTGTCTTCGAGCAGAGCGATGGATATTTCCTTCTGTTGTACGTCGATTATTAATTCGCTTGTCATGTCTTGTTTACAAAAACTTGATTACTTGGATAAAATAAGGGCATGTCAATAAATACGCGCGCTATAAAACGATGCTGCATTGATTGACATGCCCAGTCCGAATAGACCTGTATTGAGCACTAACTCTGCAGTTAGCTTTTTACTTGCTCTTATGTCTGTTCTTTCTTAATCTTTTCTTACGCTTGTGAGTAGCCATCTTGTGGCCCTTCTTTTTCTTACCGCTTGGCATAATCTTTTAAATTTTAAGTTGTTAAAATATAATGTTATTGAAAATTCTCTTCGCTTAATCCTCGTCGGTTACTTCCTCGCCCTTCATTCTGCTTACAAAACTCTTGGCAGGCTTGAAACTCGGAAAATCGTGTGCCGCAATTATTATTGTCGTATTCTTCGAAATATTTCTTGCGGTCTTCTCGGCACGATGTTTTACTATAAAACTGCCGAAACCACGCAGGTATACGTTCTCCTTATTCTCCAACAGGCTCTTCTTTATTGTCTCCATAAATGCCTCGACCGTAGCCGACACATCTTTGCGGGCAACGCCTGTAGATCCTACAATCTCGTCTATTATATCTGCTTTTGTCATTTTTATTGTTTATTATATATGTAATACATCTATCATGCTTCAAAAGGCTTGCAAATATACGAGTTTTTAATG
>DAIOXG010000267.1:0-4425 GCA_036758085.1 Prevotella sp.
CAAAATTATTTATGCTTAATAAAATACATATTTTTTTTGCCGCAATAATTTTGGTCATTGTTTTTTGCTCTTGTATAGGCGGTAGGCGCGGGAGCGAGACAACGCCGTGGGGCGAAACAATTAGTGATACAACAGAAAATACAGCTGACGCAGGAGTCGTCTCCTTGAGCGATATCATTGAAAATGGCGAGATGATAGTGCTTACCATGAGTGGACCGGAGACATATTTTGATTATCATGGTCATGGGATGGGAACTCAATATCTGCTTTGCGAAAAGTTTGCACAACATATTGGCGTATCACTGCGTGTAGAGGTGTGTAAGGATACTCTGGAAATGATAAACCGGCTAAATAATGGCGAAGCGGATCTTATTGCTTTCATGCTTCCAAGGGGAAAAGCAAATGGACTACAATATTGTGGCGCTGGAGTGGATTCTTTAGGTGTGGAATGGGCGGTAAAAAAAGGAAATAATGAACTTGCCAAGGCACTTGACAGCTGGTACAAACCTCAGATAATGGCTCAGGTGAAAGATGAAGAAAGATATCTGTTCTCAGCACAGAGTATAAGGAGACATGTGTATGCTCCGTTCTTGGATAGGGCAAGTGGAATTATTTCAAAATACGACAACTTGTTTAGACGTTATGCACCTATGGCAAGATGGGACTGGAGGTTGCTTGCTGCGCAATGCTATCAAGAGTCATGTTTCGATCCGAATGCAAAATCATGGGCAGGAGCATGTGGACTGATGCAGATTATGCCTTCTACGGCAGATCATCTTGGTCTTCCTCATTCAGACTTGTTTAATCCTGAACGCAGCGTGGAAGCAGCAGTGAGGTATTTGGCAGAACTAACTCTGAAATTTCGTGATGTCCCAGCACTTGTGGATAGGCAAAACTTTGTGCTGGCAAGTTATAACGGCGGCTTTTATCATGTAAAAGATGCCATGGCTTTAGCGAGAAAATATGGCGGGAATCCTCATAAGTGGAACCACGTAGCCCCTTATGTGCTGAAAATGCAGAGCCCGGAGTATTATAATGACCCTGTAGTGAAAAACGGATATATGAGAGGTGCCGAAACCGTGAATTATGTTGACCGTATACGTCAGCGATATGCCCAGTATGGGGGTGCAAGATACAATGGACCTTCGGTTTCGGATAGAGATGTTAATGACGTTCCGGAACCTTCATTCTCGCCAAGCGGAATGATGCCGAGAAAGGCTACTAAAAAATATAGATTCCATATCTGATGAAATGTGGAGAGCGAAAACTGTGCAGCGGGAGTAATCTGTTATAACTTGCTTTTTTTTATATAGCGGTCAAGTAGAATGAGTCCTTTTTCCGTGCAAAAGCCACGGAGAAGGACAACGAAAAAATTAAGGAAAATATCGCGTAAAGTGTATTTGCGACTAAGAGATTCTGCAATCTTTGATTCCACGAAATTATCACTAATATCCTGTATGATATTAAAATTTATGCCTGGAGCAAAGAATCCCCTCTCTACACATCTTCTTAAAAAAGAATATGAGCTTGCTTGTTGACTGGCGTGATGCTGACGCAAGAAGTCTTTTACCTTTGAGTATTTGTTGATGTCGTCGAAGAATTGCGGATTTATATTGTCGAAATCTGCAAGTTTGTAACGGAAAAATGTTACGACAATGTCTATCTCATTCTCGGCAGTCATAGCATAGTCTTGCATGCGCTTGGCAAAGTCGTCTTTGTCCATTTTTACGCATTCAAGAAGCAGATCCTCCTTGTTCTTGTAAAGCTCGTAGAGTGTGCGTTTAGATATTGATAGCCGTGTGGCTATATCATCCATGCGTACAGATCTTATCCCTTCGCGCTTAAACATACAGTCGGCTGTTCGAAGAATCTTCTCGCGAAGCTCTTGGCGGTGATATGATATATTTGTATTGTTGTATTTATACATTTTTGTTACAATTTGGCACAAAGTTACAAACTTTTTTGATATTTTCTTTGTTTATCTATTAATTTTATTAATTTTGCATCATAAAACTACAGGAAAATAAATCTAAAATCTATTATAATAACTAAAACATTATGGTTAAGATAACGAAAGAAGCCGCATTGGCTTATCATGAAGGCTCAAGACCTGGAAAAATAGAGGTGAAGCCTACAAAAGCGTACTCGACACAGACAGACCTAAGTTTGGCTTACTCTCCAGGAGTGGCTTTTCCTTGCCTTGAAATTCAGGAAAGGCCAGATGATGCATATAAATATACGGACAAAGGAAATCTTGTTGCTGTAATCAGTAATGGAACTGCTGTACTCGGACTTGGAGATATCGGTGCCATGAGTGGAAAACCGGTAATGGAAGGAAAGGGTCTGCTGTTTAAGATCTATGGTGGCATAGATGTCTTTGATATTGAAATTGCAGAGAAAGATCCTGAGAAGTTCTGTGAAACTGTAGAGCGTATTGCACCTACTTTTGGAGGTATAAACCTTGAGGATATAAAGGCACCACAGTGTTTCTATATAGAGGAAAGACTGAAACGTACGCTCGATATTCCTGTGATGCACGATGACCAGCATGGTACCGCCATTATTTCCGCTGCCGGATTGAAAAATGCACTTGAAGTGAATGGCAAAGATATCTCAAAGGTTAAAATCGTTGTCAATGGAGCAGGTGCTGCCGCTATATCATGCACTAAGATGTATGTGGCATTGGGTGCAAGAAAAGAGAATATCGTAATGCTTGACTCTAAGGGTGTTATCACAAGTGATAGGGAGAGCCTTACAGAGCAGAAGAAGCTTTTTGCAACAGATCGCCGCGATGTACATAATCTGGAAGAGGCAATAAAGGGTGCAGATGTGTTCGTCGGTCTCTCTAAAGGTAATGTACTTACAAAGGATATGATTCGCTCTATGGCAGATCAGCCTATTGTCTTTGCTTTGGCCAACCCTGTGCCGGAAATTTCATATGAAGACGCAATGGCAAGTCGTCCTGATGTATTGATGAGTACAGGACGTTCTGACTATCCAAACCAGATTAACAACGTAATTGGCTTTCCATATATATTCCGTGGAGCATTGGATGTTCATGCCTCGGCTATCAACGAAGAGATGAAACTTGCTGCTGTGAATGCAATTGCAGATTTGGCAAAGCAGCCGGTTCCTGATGTGGTAAATGATGTATATCATGTCAACAACCTTACTTTCGGACCGCTTTACTTTATTCCAAAACCTGTTGACCCGAGACTTATTACAGAAGTTTCAGCAGCTGTGGCAAAGGCAGCCATAGAGAGTGGAGTGGCACGTACTACAATTACCGACTGGAACGCTTATAAGAACCGCCTTCGCGAGATGCTCGGACAGGAAACGAAACTTACGCAGAAACTTTATGATACGGCAAGAAAGCATCCGCAGAGAGTTGTCTTTGCAGAAGGCTTGCATCCGTCTATGCTAAAAGCTGCCGTACAGGCAAAGGCAGAGGGTATTTGTCACCCAATATTGCTTGGTAATGACGAACGTATCGAGAAGTTGGCAAAAGAACTTGATCTTAGTCTTGACGGTATAGAAATCGTTAACTTGCGACATGACAACCAAAGTGAGCGCCGTGAACGCTATGCCAAGATTATGGCAGAGAAGAGACAGAGAATGGGCTATACTTTTGAGGAAGCCAACGACAAGATGTTTGAGCGCAACTATTTTGGAATGATGATGGTTGAGACCGGTGAGGCTGATGCCTTTATTACCGGTTTGTACACAAAATATTCAAATACGATAAAAGTTGCCAAAGAGGTTGTAGGAATTCAGCCTGGATACAAGCATTTTGCAACAATGCATATCCTTAATACCAGCAAAGGGGTTTATTATATAGCCGATACGCTTATCAATAGACATCCAGACAAAGATACCCTTGTTGATGTTGCTAAGCTCAGTGCTTCTACTGTCAGATTCTTTAACGAAGAACCCAAAATTGCAATGATAAGCTATTCAAACTTCGGAACAGATAATTGTGGTAGTCCTCAGCAGGTACATGAGACTGTTGCTGAATTGCAGAAGGAATTCCCTGATTTAGCTATCGACGGAGAGATGCAAGTGAATTTTGCACTTGACAAGAATTTGCGTGATTCGAAATATCCATTCTCAAGACTAAAGGGACAGGATGTCAATACTCTTGTTTTCCCTAACTTGAGTAGCGCAAATAATGCTTATAAACTCTTGAAGTGTCTCGACACGGATGCAGAGATTATCGGCCCAATACAGATGGGACTCAATAAGCCAATACATTTTACAGATTTTGAGAGCTCTGTGCGTGATATCGTTAATGTTACGGCTGTCGCTGTAATAGATGCTTATGTTCAGAAGATAAAAGACAAAAAGAATTAAATATAAAATTGGCGTTATAGCCGCATAATTTTAAAATATCCATGTTGCCTGCATCCGTATTTGGCAACATGGATT
>DAIOXG010000268.1:0-4422 GCA_036758085.1 Prevotella sp.
ACTCCGGATAACAAAACCAAAGGGAAATGCCATATTGAGTTCCAAACTGCCGAAAATGGATTGTGTGGACATTCGTTAGAGGAAGCAATTCGTAATGTCAATCGAAAGCACTACGATTTAGGCGATAGCATAAGTGAAGAAGATCTTGAATTTAAGGGCAAAAGCAAAACGGATTTTGCTCTCGATCTTATTTATAAATGCGCTGATTATTGCGTTCCAGCGTACATAAAATCGGGGTTAACATGGCTAAACAACCAACGAGTTCTTGAGTAAGGAGGTGCCAGTTCATGGGCGGAGAGTATACAGGTGCAAACTACGACCTTGCAAAAGCTGAAGCTGACAAGGTTGATGAACAGATTGTTGAAACGCTTAAATCCGGACGCAGTTTTCGAGTCGAAGCAGGTGCAGGTTCTGGCAAGACTTACTCTCTGAATCGGGCTATTGAATGGATACAGGCAAATAAATGGTCTGATTACAGCCGAAAAAAACAGAATGTGGTCTGTATCACCTATACAAATGCAGCAGTAGACGTGATTGCAGAGCGACTCGCAAAAGATTCGTTTATTCTCCCTTCCACAATCCACTCGTTTGCATGGAATGCTATCAAACAATATCAGAGCGTTTTGATTGATGCTGTCACAACTAATCCTGACTTTCTAACGGATGAGGGTGATTTTAATAAGGTTACAGAAGTTGCGTATACTTTGGGACATCGCTACAAAGAAAATGGTATTCAGTACCTTTATCACGACGATGTTCTAAAACTATTCTGCCTACTTTTAGATAACGCAAAGTTTCGCCGTGTGTTTGCGGACAAGTATCCTTTAATTCTAATTGATGAATATCAGGACTCTTATAAGCCTATTATTGACCGATTTGTTGATTATTTTATTGCGAAGGGTATTGGCCTGCAATTCGGTTTTTTCGGTGATGCTTGGCAAACAATCTATCAATCCAATAAGGCTTGTGGCGCAATAGAACATGACAATATCGATGTAATCAAGAAAAGTTCGAATTTTAGATCCGCACCGAGAATAGTACAACTTCTCAATGATATTCGTCCAGACTTACCCCAAAAATCTGCGATTGATGGATTTGACGGAGAGGTTGTTGTAATTACCTGCGAGGATTACAACGGAGTTCGGCGCACAGACCGTAATTTCAAGGGAGAACTGCCTCCTGAGGTATTAAAATCACGATTAGATGAAATAGAAACAAAAATCAAGCAGGACACCCCCAATGATGAATCCCTTAAGATTCTGATGATTACGCATAAAGTTCTTGCAACGCAACAAGGGTATGAACAACTTTTGGATGTTTTGGGTGATGGGCTTCGCAACAAAGAGGATCCTTTTCTCCTGTTCTTTATGAATACAGTCGAGCCGATTTACAAGGCACTCTGCACATCAAACACACAGCTTCTATTTGATACACTTGACATCAAACGATATCCTATCACCAAAAAGTCTGAAAAGGCAAAATGGCAGGAATTTCGGAAACAGTTGGCAGAAGCTCGAACGCAAAAGGCGATTGATGTATTGGAGTTGGCACGTCAAACTGATTTAATTCCAATGCCGCCAAATCTGGATGGATATTATCGTTTGTACCATGATACTCCAGAAGCAATGTATATTGCAGAAGTTACAATTCGCTCCTTCTTGGAGTTGGAATACTCGCAGTTTTTGGCTGCGATAGACTTTTTATACCCGGAAGCAGTATTCTCTACCGAGCATGGTGTCAAAGGCGAAGAATATGATAATGTTGTTTTTGTTATCAGCAAGGGATGGAATCAGTACCAATTTGAAACCTATGCGCCTATGATAACTGGGTTTTCTTCCATTCCTGAGGGTAAAGAGGCTTCATATGAACGAAATCGGAACCTTTTCTACGTCTGTTGCTCAAGACCCAAAAAGCGATTGTTCCTCTTTGTTACTGTACCGATAGAAGCTGCATTCAGAGCATTTTTAATAACCTTGGTAGGCGAAAACAATATTCTTACTTATCAACAATTTATGGAAATGACTTATTAGGAAACAGTGAAATACAACCCACCGATAATTTCTGGTTGGTGGGCTCAGTCTATATGTTTGATTATTTCTTCCATAACTTCTAATGTCATTCTGGTGCCCAACTTGGAACTGTGTATAGAATTGCAAGGAGCAATGAGCGGTAATTAAAAACTAATTGAATAGGGGTCTTAGGGTGTCCCTAACGACGCACTGTTTGGCTTCGGAGGAGTACAAACAGTCTGCTCGTTAAGATCGTGCAGGTTACTTCAGAGCAACGAAAAGGAGGCGCAGCCGGGTGCTTATTAACACCTGACTGCGCCTCTGCTTTTATCAAAGTCTATCGCTGTTCACACGAAAATGATTTCTGAATTTACGATTTCCGTGGCTTGATTTCGGATGTTATTGCTCCGTCTGACCCACTCCAATGAATCACTTGTTTTGAGATTCTCGCTCAGATTTTCTTTTTCGGAGAGCTCCTTCACAAGCCCATCAAACAGCGCCTGTGCCTGAGATTCCACCTCAGCAAGATAATCGTCCAGCGCCCCGGCGGTCAGCAGATTGTAGTATCTCACCCGATGGTGCTCTTTCAAATACCGTCGGTGTCGCTGTCCCCAAATGCCAATCTGCCTCTCATTTTGGTCATCCGTTTCGAGATTTGGCAGAAAGTAACCGCCTGCCTGAAGATATGTGCCGCCCAACTTTTCGAACTCCGTCATAGTGCTTCCCTCCATTCATTCCGTGTAAACAACCTTGAACTTCTTGCGCTTTGCACCGATGATTTTCAGCAGCACTTCGTCAACAGCGTCGGTATATCTGCCCTCTGTGATGAGCCTGTTGCGCAGATCATTCAGACTTCCAATAAGAAGCTGCTGCTCTGCATCATCCAGTGCAAGATGATATTTCTGTTTCACATTCTGCCCTCCTTGTGCTATCATTGTAACGGATAGGCCAGTAAAAATCGAATGTGCGAATTAAAATGAATATGCGTGTAGGCTTTCTTGGTTATTTGCGAAATCCCTTATGAACATCCGCACCAAAATCCCTCTGAAATCGTTGATTTCAGAGGATTTTTGCTATTTCTTTGTTTACTGCGGCGCAAATTATGCAAGATAAGACGTCAAAAATATAAGCCCTTCAAGTATTCTGCCACGCATTCTATTTCAGGGAAAAGAGATGCTCGGTTTATAGAATAAGATTTCAATTCTTCAAGGATCTTTTTCTTTTTGTCTACAAGTACAACTGTTTTCTTTCTCTTGTCCTTATAACGGAACGATTCCAACGCCCCAATATCGTCAGACAATCCACAAAGAATAAACGCTCCATCTTGTTTTACGATTCTATTATTATTCTTCAGTGCATAAACAATGTAGCTCGTTAACAAGTCTTCCTTGTTAATCTCTGATTGAAAAGCAGGTTTCTCCAAACGAACCTCGTGAATCAACCGTGCTACACCTTTGTTAAATGCTTCGTTACCCATTCGTGGGTCTTCTGCTAAATGACGAAATTCTTGCTGTTTATCATACGAAAAAGCCGGTAAACTTGCCAGAATTGAAACCGTATCACTTTGTGGGTATTTAATCTCCTGTTGCTTTGCAGATATAAGAATGAGTTCACCAAAAGAATCTTGATGGCTCTCACAGGCAAAGTATAACGCAACCAATAAGTTCCTTGTTATATCAAGCAAACGCGTTGGCAACCCATAATGTTGCATCTTTACCAGTTTTTCCAAATGAGTATGGCATTTTTCAAAATCATCTGGGCACTCAATGAGGAGATCGTTATAAAGCTTGCTCTCGTTCTTTTGTAGTTTTTTTGAGCGCATAATAGACGGTCGAAGTGTGTAATTAGGATCAGCATGACCGCGGAAGAACAAAGTGTTGTCTTTGTTGTTGATAGATGCGACAAAGCGGCTTACAGATGAAATGGAAGAAAAGAAATGAAGGTCAACTTTAGCAGAATTGTAAAAAACACCTTGCGCAAATTTAATTCTATTCCTTATCCCATATAGTTCTTTGATATGTTCAAATAATTCAAGAGTAAATTGCGTCCTTTCCTCTGCATTCTTCATTGTTCGATATACCCAGTTTACTATGGCAACCGAATCTTCATAGGTCAACTCTGTATTAATAAGATTATTAGAGGTGTCTGTTTGTTCCCCAAAATGACCAGCCCATGCAGAATAAGCATTGTCTTTTTTCGGATAAGCCTCTTTGTAAAGAACCGCATAGATTGATTTGCGCGCACTTAAGCGAGCGCACATATCTTCTTTTCGAATCCGGCCGTAGATATATACGCTCATATCAAAATACCCATCAGACAACATCTTATCAAGGCAGACATTCTTAAAAGCCTGCTGGATATCTTTGATATAGTATAACTCGTCAAAAAAATAGTAGAAAAAGAAAGCAATCGC
>DAIOXG010000269.1:0-4374 GCA_036758085.1 Prevotella sp.
GAGCGCAAAGCAAACCGGGTTCAAGAGCCGGACGGAATAATGTAACAGTTAGGGGCGATATGCGGTCAAAATGTCGAGCTTACATCCGATGTTTTGACTCCTTACTGTCGAAGAAATATACTGTTGCTTAATTGAACACCTGATTTAAAAACACTTGTTCGATATGCGTATATTGAAATAGTGTCCCCTAATGTCCATTTATGTCCCATATTTTCCTCCATTCTGTTGACATTCGGAGGTTCGTATATTAGAATAAAGAGCGTAGAAAAACAGAGTGGAGGAATTTAACTATGGATACGGAACTGTTAACTGTTTCTCAAACAGCTCAATATCTACAGCTATCCGAAAAAACTATACGGCGAATGATTGGCAATGGTAGCTTACCCGCTTCAAAACTTGGCAATCATACGTGGCGAATTCGAGCTTGTGATGTTGATGAATATGTATCTAATTCTCACCAAAACAAGCCAATGTGTAACAATGCAGGCTCTTATGTCTTAGATCTTGAAATGCCAGAACGCCCTCGTCTCATTTCCTTGTTTTCCGGATGTGGTGGAATGGATTTAGGTTTCAAGAAGGCGGGATTTGATATTGTTTTTGCGAACGATTTTGATTCAGATGCTCAAGCGATATACTCGCTCAATTTGGGCAATATAGATCGGCGTGACATATTGTCAGTTGGCGAAGATGAAATTCCAGATGGAGATATTCTTACTGCGGGATTCCCGTGCCAGCCGTTCTCTAATGCCGGAAATCGTAAAGGTGTCCACGATTCTCGTGGCATGCTATATAAAGAATGTTTACGTATTATTCGAAAGAAGATGCCGAAGGTAATTGTTTTTGAGAATGTTAAGGGATTGCTTTCAACGAAATATATTGATGGACGCAACTTAGCAGAAGTCATAGTAGAAGATCTGTCCAGCATGAATGGCATTGGATACAATGTTGTGCATCAACTTGTAAACGCATCAGACTATGGCGTTCCTCAGAATCGTCAGAGAGTTTTGTTTGTTGGTGTACGCAAGGATTTAGGAATCACATTTGAGTTTCCTAAAAAGCAATGTAAGGATAATTTGACATTACGGCATATTCTAAACGTACCGTCTGAAGTAGCTAACAATGTAGACTGGTCCCTTTCTCCGCAGGCTTTGGATATGATTAAATATATTCCTGAGGGCGGCTCGTGGAAAGATGTTCCGTATGAGCATTTAGCCCCTCGTTTCCAAAGAATCAGAGATAATATGAAGAAGTATCATTCGCCTAACTTCTATCGGCGTTTTTCGAGAGATGAAATTTGCGGAACTATGACAGCATCTGCTCAGCCGGAGAATTGCGGTATTATACATCCCTATGAGGACAGAAGATTTACTGTTCGAGAAGTTGCACGTATTCAAACCTTCCCCGATGATTTTAACTTCTTAACGGATACAGCACGAAATATAACCGCAATGTATAAAGTCATAGGAAACGCTGTTCCGGTTACATTAGCATATAATATTGCTTCTGCAATAATGGAGCAAGTGTTCAAGAAAAATGGAAGCGAAAAGTAAGGGGATAGAATAATGGATACAGATAAAGCATACTTATTGGGGTTAATTATAGGTGGTGGCGTATTCGGAAATGCAGAAGATGTATTTAGTATTCGCTTACCATACAAAAAATGGGGTTCATACCTTGAAAACCCACAGCGTGCGGGCGAAATTGCAGGGGATATTTTGCGTAAAGTAGGACAAATGTTTCGGGCTGTCTACGACCTTTCTGTTCAATACGAAACAACACCCGGAGGCACATGGACAATTCTCTGTGAAGGTGATACAACAGCAGTAAAAAATGACCTCATACATTATGGTATTGCTTGTGAGGGCGAACTTCGAGGAACTGCTGATATCAGTCAGGTGGTATTAGAATTAGTTGATGACAATCTTAAGCGCCGCTTCATTGCAGGATTAGCAGATACTATTGGTAGTATGGCAAAATCGCAGCGCCGCTTTACGGATGAGCATCAGATTATTTCTTTTGAAATAAAAGGTTACAACTTTAAGTTTGTTTGTGAATTGTGTCGGCTACTATATAGCATAAATTGTATCCCTGATCAGGTTAACTGGAATCACCCCAACATCCATTGCACAAGCGATTCGTACTATGCCCAATGGAATAAAGGATTTAAGCTGAGAATTCTGTTGGATCAATATGCTCAGTTCGGAGCATTCGCATTCAGAACCAAGGCGGAAACGTCAAACGAAAATCGTAGATTACAAAGAGAAATTCACGCTGCGGAAAGATGTGAGACCAGAGATATGCATTTCACTCCATCTACCGTACATCCAGCTGAAAATGATGCTCGCTTGCCGGAAGTTATTAGGGGTGGGCACTTCATTCATTTCAGGCACTTCTGCACTGTTATGGGATGTGAACACGCCCCGTACTGTAAAATCAGGGAGCAGTTCGAACACATTGGAGAACTGATAAATCCATTTCCGATTTTGCATAAGGACAGCTATACACAGATAGAGAATATCATTCAGGAAGACCCGTTGCTGTTTAGTCGTGATTACACTACGCTCAACATCAACGTCCGAAATTTAATAGAACAATATAACGAAGATAAAACAGCTTTGCTATATGGAACCACTGCTAATACCGGCTACCCGATAGCTGAAATACTCCAAGCTGTTGCCTACGTTATTGCAAATGATGATGAACTTTCCGGCAAGCGCCCAAAAGGGTATTTTCAAATCGTTGAACGGCATTCAAACAATGATGCAGGTTTAACAGTAGAAATAAGAAAGCCGGACTTGCTTACACCGTTAGTCATTGTAGGAAATGGTCGTGGAGCTTTAATCGGCGCAAGAAATCCTGAGGTCTATAAAAGATTAGTGACAGTCTCGCCAGATAACGAATACAAATTGCTTGTTCGTAGAATTACCGAGGAGGATTTGTCAAATGCCCGGTAAGCATAGTCGGAATGAAGTTTCGTATTATCCAGAAATACAGACCTTCATAGAAGCTCAACTTAAAAGCAATTTCAAAGCAAAGCGTCATAAAGAACTTAGCGTTTTTTGGGGCATTGGTGAACTAAAAACCAATCTGCAAAGAATTATTGCTGAGCATCCTGATAAATGCACCTGTGTCAAAAACTTTGCAAATCGAGTCCCACCGCTTAATCTTGATATTTTTGCTTTAGTTACTGATGGGACACAATTTGAAATTCTAATTCTTGAGGTTAAGCTAATGAATAGCGCCGGACTTAAAGAATGGTCGCAGCTGGTTGGATACTGTCTGGTCTCGGGAGCAAAGTATGGTTTACTTGTCAATATTGATAATGGAGCAAGCCCTCGTTTAGCTCATATTCTCTCAACGGAAGCCCATATTTCTGACATTCAGACTATCGTTGAAGGCGAACATCATGAGCATTGCCTTGGATTTATGCAATGGGATAGTTTAACGCAAAGTTTTGAATATAGCAATTTGGGGTTAATTAAATCTTTATCTGAGCTAAGTAAGCACTTGGCAGACGAGTTCACAAATTAAACAATTCTATAATGACCAAATCAAAGGCGATCAACCGTAAAAAGTTGGTCGCTTTTGTTTTGCCCATTATCAGAAAGGAGAAGTTGCCCATGAGCGAAGAATTGGAAAAGCTGAGACACAAACAGTATGTTGCGGAGCGCAAGCTGACCGCAGCCAAGCACAAGGAGAAGCGATTGCAGAGCGAGCTGAAACGGCTGACCAGAAGCGAGAGAACCCATCGGCTTTGCACTCGTGCCGGAATGTTGGAGACCTTTTTGAAAGAGCCGACTGTCCTGACCGATGAGGATGTGATGGAGCTGCTGACCTTCATCTTCCAGAGCGAAGCGGTTCAAAAGAAGCTGAATCGGCTGATTGAGAGCCGGAGAGAAACGCAGGAAGCGGACGAGGGTGAAAACCCTTGACGGAGACAAGGGCGCAATTATACACCACCTAAAGATGGTGATTGCGTTCTGCCGAAAGCCCATTGCATGGAGCTTGATGATTTCCGCAAAAGTCCCTTGCTTCAATCATCCAGAGGAAGCTACACTTCCCCTGCGCTGGCTTTGCCAGCTACCCCTTTGTGGACTTGCCGCCGAGGAACGATTGCAAGCAATCATTCCCCGACAACAAGTGAATATCCCCCCTCGACCGTACTGAAAAGTATCGGTCTTTTTTTGTACCATCGAAAGGAGGTTCAACCAAAGATGCCCGTACCACATTTGGAAATCTGCATCGTCCAGCGAAGCAAGGGTAGCTCTGCTGTTGCCGGAGCTGCCTACCAAGCCGGAGAAAAGCTGTTTTCCGAGTACGACCAGAAGATGAAAAACTACCTTTACAAGAAAGAGG
The DNA here is from genome assembly GCA_036758085.1 of Prevotella sp. Taxonomy (GTDB): domain Bacteria; phylum Bacteroidota; class Bacteroidia; order Bacteroidales; family Bacteroidaceae; genus Prevotella. The sequence continues at coordinate 4,357 of DAIOXG010000269.1, forward strand.
TGGTTTACACAGAGGTCA
>DAIOXG010000270.1:0-2615 GCA_036758085.1 Prevotella sp.
GCCATGAAGTAGTTGTACTCCTCATTGCCTACATGCTGCGGATTCTGCTTAGCCTTCTCGGCTCCTACAAGGGCTGCCGCTGCACTACGATGATGGCCGTCGGCTATGTAGAGGGCTGGCATCTTGCGGAACTCTTCTGTGATGGTAGCAATGTCCTTATCATCGGAAATTGTCCAGAACTGATGGCGGAAACCGTCAATAGGTGCTATGAAATCATAAACAGGTACTGTAGCGGCATAGCGGTTGATGAGTTCGTCGAGCACGCTGTTGTCGGGATAGGCAAAGAATACAGGCTCGATATTGGCATCGCATACGCGCACATGCTTCATACGGTCTTCCTCTTTGTCTCGACGAGTAAGCTCGTGCTTCTTGATTACACCGTCCATATAGTCATTGACGAAGGCTCCTACAACGAGACCGTACTGTGTCTTGCCATTCATTGTCTGGGCGTAGATGTAATACTGCTCCTTGTCGTCCTGTACAAGCCAACCTTTCTCCTGGAATTTACGGAAGTTGTCGGCAGCCTGCTTGTAGACACGAGGGTCGTACTCGCTTGCACCTGGTTCGAAATCAATCTCGGGTTTGATGATATGATAAAGACTCATCTCGTTATCGCCTGCTTCGGCACGGGCTTCTTCCGAGTTGAGGACATCGTAAGGTCGTGACTCTACACGCTCCACCAAATCGTGTGGAGGGCGCAGTCCTTTAAAGGGTTTTATTGTAGCCATAAAATTTTTAATCGTTTTTAGATTTTAAGGAATCAGTTAAAGCCCTATCCCCAGAGAATTATCATTTTTTATAAACATTCTACTTCCCTCTTTACGATGGGGAGGGGTTGGGGGTAGGGCTTTATGTATATTACTTGTTTACTTGATACTTAGTGCATCCCTCATTGAAGAAAGCATTTATCTGCTTAGCAGCAGCAATACCTGCATTTATGTTGGCCTCGGCTGTCTGTGCACCCATCTTCTTAGGTGTAGAGAAGTAGCGACCTTCAAATTTGCGGAACTCAGCATCTGCATCAGGCATAATATCGGTAACGTACTTGATATCGGTGCGCTCTTCCATAAGTTTGAGCAACTCAGGCTCATTGATTACTTCCTTGCGTGCTGTGTTAACGAGGATAGCATTCTTCTTCATCTTACCGACAAGAGCGGCATTGATACTCTGCTTGGTCTGAGGAGTAGCGGGAATATGGAGCGAAACCACATCACAATTCTCGAAGAGAGCATCCTGCGAATCAACAGCAGTAACACCAGCAGCCTCAATAGCTTCCTTCGGACAGAAAGCGTCGTAAGCAGAAACTTCCATACCGAAGCCCTTTGCGATGCGAGCCACATTGCGACCTACATTACCAAAAGCGAGAATACCAAGCTTCTTGCCCAGAAGTTCAGAACCAGACTTGCCGTTGTAGAAATTACGAACTGCATAAACCAGCAAACCGAATACAAGTTCGGCAACAGCATTCGAGTTCTGTCCAGGTGTATTCTCAACGACTACACCCTTCTCCTTGGCATAAGCACAGTCTACATTGTCGTATCCGGCACCTGCACGAACTACAATCTTGAGCTGCTTAGCAGCGTCGAGCACCTCGGGAGTAACCTTGTCCGAACGGATAATCATTGCATCGGCATCAACTACAGCGTCGAGAAGCTGCTGCTTGTCAGTATATTTCTCAAGGAGAACAAGCTCGTTGCCAGCTCCTTCAATTTCTGCCTTAATACCATTCACGGCTGCTGCTGCAAACGGTTTCTCGGTTGCCACCAATATTTTCATAGTAAACGATTTTTAATAATTATACGATAAGATAACGCTACAGTTTAGTGCTCTGCCTCAAAATCCTGCATGCACTTAACAAGAGCCTCTACACACTCAAGCGGAAGAGCATTGTAGCAGCTTGCACGGAATCCGCCTACTGAGCGGTGACCCTTGATACCTACCATACCATGAGCTACTGCATAGTCGAGGAACGGCTTCTCAAGATCCTTATACTCATCGTTCATAACGAAGCAGATGTTCATAAGTGAGCGAGACTCTGGCTCTACAGTACCACGGAACAACTTGTTGCGATCGATTTCAGCATACAGCATCTCGGCACGCTCCTTGGCACGACGGTCCATCTCCTCTACTCCACCGTTCTTCTTAATCCAACGCAATGTCTCAAGAGCACAATAGATAGGCACTACTGGAGGTGTATTGAACATAGAACCCTTCTCTACGTGTGTGCGATAGTCGAGCATTGTAGGAATCTGACGAGGAGCCTTGCCCAACACTTCGTCCTTCACGATAACAAGTGTAACACCTGCCATTGCAAGGTTCTTCTGAGCACCGGCATAGATGCAGTCGTACTTAGCCACGTCAATTGGGCGGCTGAAGATGTCTGACGACATATCACCAATGAGTCTTACAGGAACTTCTGGGTCTTTACGAATTTCTGTACCGTAAATTGTGTTGTTAGTAGTGATGTGCAAATAATCCAAATCAGCAGGGCATTCGTAGTCCTTCGGATAGTATGTGTAGCCGGCTTCGGCTGATGAAGCTACTTCAACAACATCTCCGAACAATTTTGCTTCCTTCATAGCCTTCTTAGCCCAAGTACCAGTGTTTACATAACC
>DAIOXG010000270.1:2715-4303 GCA_036758085.1 Prevotella sp.
TTAAAGTTGTACTTCTTCATGTGCTGTTTGTTATTAAGTTAATATTTAAATGTTCTTTCGATAGCGAAGTTACAATTTATTTTCGAGAAGAACAAATAAAACCAACTTATTTATTTCGGAAGGGCAAAAACAGCATGTCCGTACCCTCTTTTGTTGACAAAAAGCAACATGGCAACAATCTACACCTTATTAATAATATAAGGGAAGCGAATTATTGCATACAATCAGTTATTTTTTCAGATTCTTTTCTTAAGTTTAAGCTTGGGGATTTTCAATTTTTCACCAGGTTTCACCTCTGTACATTTGTTCAGTACTTCGACATAGCACTCCATGCCATCGCCCAAGAAAGCCTTACTGATAGATGCAAGGGTCTGTCCTTTTTGGACAGTCACCACTTGATCTATACCGACTATAACATACGCACCGGTTCTCACACGTGCGTCATAGTTATAATCTGTTATACTGGTCTGCACCTGTGGCTTTGACTCTACGGCTGACTTAACCTCAGCAACAGGCTTTGTCTCTGCCACAGAATCCTTTCTGGCTATCGACTCACTATTTTCAACCTTTTCAACTGGTTGAACTTTATTTTTAGCAACTACTTGCTTTGGCAATGCCTGTTTTCTTTCTTCTATTTGCTTCTCAAGTTTTTCTATGGCTTGATTTCTCGCCTCTATCCTTACATAAAGCGCATACAACCCTGCTCCTATACAAAGCAATAGCAAAAATGACAAAGCAGAGAGCCAATACGTCAGTTTGGGATTCTTTTGCCTGCAAACCACCTTTGGTTCTTCTTCCTTATGTTTATTTTTTTTAGACATAAGTAGCTCTGCCATCTTACGGCATCGTTCACGTTCCAACTGCTCAACATCCGAATGATTACAAGCAGCTGTATCCTCCTTTTTGCATTCGCACTGTACATCAGTTACATCCTCACTTTCGGCAGAGGATTCGGCTTCAACTGACGATTCGACTTCAACGTTGTCATCAGCCAACTCCAAATTCTCCTTAACCATCTCTGCAGGTTCGGTCTTAACCTCTACATTTTGCAAAACAGCATCAGCTGTAGCTTCTGGCTCATCTGCATTATGCAAAGCATCATTCGCTTCTATAGCAGCCTCTGCCACTGGAATAGCCCCCTCTACGGTATTGGTTTCAACTAAGCTATCAATGTCAGTCTCTGTTGTAGAAATTTCCTCTTCATTGTCTTCCGAATCCACAAAGTCATCTTCATCCATCTCCGAGAAGTCTACCCCTTCGTTCAACACAACCGTTTCAAACTGTAGGAAAGGACGGTTGATACGATCACGCAACATCACCTCTGGAGTAAACGCAAATTTGCTGCGACCTGTCTTAAACGAACCAAGTCCTTTTATCTTCACTGTTCCATCGGGATGTACAAGCAGTTCTTCACTGACCGTCTCAAACATGAAATGTACAAAGCTAAAGGCGTCATTGTCATTCAAGCCGTAGCGCTCGGTCAAAGTCTGACAAAACTCAGTAATGTCAATAGCACCCTTAACCGAATTAGCCGTTTTTCTCACCGATGTCTCAGCCTTGAAAGCCACAACAATCTTTGGCGGCACAA
>DAIOXG010000271.1:0-4280 GCA_036758085.1 Prevotella sp.
AGGCAGTTGACCATTTTCATCACATAGGTTTTATTAACCTCGCCGTTTTTATCGTAGATGTAATTAAACGGATTGTAGTTGTTGCTGTGGCTCATATCTATGAGATTGAACACACGAATTTCATAGCCCGCCTTTTGAAGCAGCTTGCCGCAGGAACGGAGCAGTTCGCCTTTCGGGTCGGTAACGACATAGCTTGTGTTTAACTGCATTATGTTCGGCTTAACGTAGAAGCGCGACTTACCGGAGCCGGAACCGCCTATAACCAAAACATTGAGGTTTTCACGGTGCTGTCGGGTGTTAAGCGACATACGGACCTCTTGCGTCAGCAGAATGTTATTGTCCGTTTCAAAGGGGGATTTGGGCTTTTCGGCTTTGGTGTTCTTCTTGCTTTTTTTCTTTTCGGGCTTATCCGCAAGAAATTTCTCTTCCTTTTCGTTCGCCCAGCGAGCCGAGCCGTGTTCCACTCCCTTGCGGTGCAAACGCTTTTTTGAGGTTGCTTTCAGCAGCGCATAAATGCCAAGGGCAAAAGACACCATAATCGTTATCTTTGCGCTGTATCCCGAAAAGTCCGTCAGGTGTTCCCATACGGTATCGGTGTCGGTAAGCACAGCTTCAAACTGTGTCATAAGCAAGCTGAAATCAAGCACACCCTCATCGTCCACGGATAAATCCATAGCCGCACCGAGAGCCGCCGAAACATACAGAACCGCAAAGACGATAATCACATAAAGCAAAATCGTCAGCAAATCAGGTTTCTTCTTTTTCAATGCTTCAACCCCTTATCAACGCCGATTTTTGGCTTATCGGGAGCAATCGGCTTCTTTTTCTTGGACACGGCATTATTGATTTTATTCTGAAGAACGCTCTGCTTCTTTGCCTTTGAAACAGCATTTTGAGCGTTCTCAAGCGGAATATCGAAATTCCTTGCGATTTTTTCCTCAACGCCAACGGTTGAGAAGTTATATGTACGGGATTTGCCGCCCATAGAAATGTTAAAGGCATTTTCACCTGTTCGCTCGATGTGAAGTTCCTTTGAGATACCTTGCTTATTGACGGTGCGCTCCTCAATCTTTGAACGAGTCTGGCTTTCGATTTTGACTGCCTTTGAAACCGCCTTGTCGGCTTGGTACTCCGACATTCCGAGCTTTGAAACACAGAGCTTCTTCATCTCATCGTGGTTCATCTTCGCAGGAGTTAAGCCGACCGCATTATCGCCATGGCGCAAGACTATATGCGTACTCTCGCCGTCCTTGAAATTAACAGCGTCAAAACGAGTGTCACGCAGCGTAACGTCATCGCTCTGATAGCGGATATTCGTGCGGAGTGCGTCCACATTGTCAATCTGCGTTGGCTTTGCAAAATATGCTTGGCGGTCAAGGTTCAAATCATAGCAGACCTTATTTGCGGCAATATCTGCCTTTGCCGCCGAATATCCGAGATTTTCCTGTATAGCCTGCGATACCTGTTCTTTGGTGAGCTGGTCTGCGGTGAGAGTAACATTTTTTCCGCTTAAATCATCGGAAACAGTAATCTCTTTCTTATCCCACTTAGCAAACGCCGCCGCTTTTTCCTTGTCATACTCGCTGTGCAAACTGCTTATTTCATCACGCACAGCGGTTTCATAAGCATTTGTTTCGGAAATATCATAGACGGTGACGGTTGTAAACACCTGTTTTCCGTCACCGTTCAGGACAGGACTGCCGTTTTCATCAATCTGCGGTGCAAGTATCTCCACACCCTTTGCGTTCTCGTTCAGAGTGTACCCCTGCTGTTCCCAAAAGGCTTTTCTTGCCGCCTGTTTAGCATATGGCATTTCGTTTTGGATAAGCTGAAGATTGCTCTCGCTGTATTGCGGAATGTCAACATTCCTGTTCTTCATATCCGCAAGAATACTGTCGTAAACTTGGGAACGCTGTTCCGAGCCTATTTCTGCGTTGGTCAGAGCGTCAATGCGCTCCGAAATCTCCCTTTGCCGTTCTGTTTCGGGAGCGTTAGCCATAACGGATAACTGATCCGAAACCTCGGCATAAGCCTTTTGGTAGTCGGCTTTTATCATTGCGACCTGTTCGGCGCACTCTGCCGGATAAATACACGAGATTTTGCCGTCCTTACCGCCAACGAACTGACACTCAATCCCGTTTTCCTCAAAGGTGGATTTAAGTGTGGAAACATTGTTTTCGCCAACAGAGAAGCATTTAACACTCTGCGGAGCTTCCTTTAAGCGTTCCTGCATAACCTCGTTTGTTATCTGCTCAATCGCCGCCTTATCACGGTCAAGAAACTCAATCGTCTGCTTTTCTCCGCTTCCGATGATAGCGATAGGAATGTTATACTGCTTTGCTTTGGCAGCTATCTGTTCAGCGTCACGAGCAAGGAAATTGCTCGTTGATGAAATCGGCGATTGTGCCTTTTGAGCTTCAAGAACGAGATTTTTAGCCGACACAGTACCTAAAGCCTTTGCGTTGGAGATTTTGCCGCCGACATCGTAAATTCCGTCAACGGACTTATGATACACCTCCGACAGAAACTTTTGAGCAAGCGGGGCAAGCATTTTGATTAGCTCCAATGCGACCTCAATAGCTTTTTGGCTGGTCGATAGGGTCGCAGAAGCTATTTCATCAGACATAGAATTACCTCCATTCTGTTTTTATACGGTCGGACGGTGCAGACTGCAAAGGTGCTACATATAGCACCGTGTTCGCTTGGTTGTGCGGCGTCCTCTGGGGGCTGCTTCTGCCTGCCGCACTTTTGGCGAACACTATGCAACATCGTGCTGCACCGCCGCCGTAAAATATTCTTATATCAGCGGTGGTGAGTTTTCTTCGGAGTTGGAGCAGCACACTCAAACCCCATTTTAGCGAAATTCTCCTTCCACTTGCCGTAAATAGATGTTTCGCTCAATGGGGAGCTTTTGTCGATGTTCTCAAAGTCGATAGAGAACTCGCCGTTGATAGCGGTTACTCTCCAAGTGATACCGTCGCTCTTGTTCTTTACCAAGTCGCCGACCTTAAGGTTATCAAGCTGATTTGCCATAATAGTTCCTCCTGTCAATGTTTGTCAATTAGTCTGCGAAGCTCGTCAAAAAAGGCTTTTTTCCTTATGGATAAGCCATTGGCGAGATATTCGTCCTCCAGATTGAAGCGGATTTCAAGCTGTTCGACATTGAAATCTGCCCGGAAATTTCGCCAAGTGCGATTATCCCAATCTTTCGGCTTTGCCCATAAATCTGGGAAGTGCCTGTATAACTGCCGCAGCTCATCAAGCGATTGAAGCGGACAGCACCAGCACGATACTCTGTGAAAATGTTCATACAGACCGCCCCAATCATAGCCTTTTTCATAGCAGTAATTCAGGCAGTCCGCTTCGGTCATTCCCCATTCTATAAGCGGGTGAACGTGGTTCGCCGATTTGTTCCGTTTGCGTTCAAGCCGGAACTGCTCGTCGGCTGCAATGCCGACATACTCGATTATGTTGTACTTTTCACGAAGCGGCTTTAGGTATTTCTCGCGGGGGACATCTTTGAGCCGTGAGGTACACCATCGCATTTTCGGACCAGCCCAGCTATATCCGTTGGAGCTGTTGCCGCCCTGTTTGACTGACAGAGAATTTTCTTTGCGCTCAATCGGGCATTCAAGCAGTAGGTGTTCAAAGCTCTGTTCGGATTTCACACGGGTAATAGGCATTCCGACAGCATTTTCGACCCTGCTGATATGCTCGTACATCTGCGGAAACTCAATGCCCGTATCGCAGAATAGAACGCAGTCAATCGGAATTTTCCGTTCCACCATTCCAAGAAGCATAGCCGTGCTGTCTTTGCCGCCCGAAAATGAAACGATGTTAAATGTAGGTTTATTCGTCATATATCACCTCCAAATGTTCTGTGAAACAAAAAAAGTGCCTACTGCGCTGTTACGCAGTAGGCACTAATCATAAGTATTTAAGGATTATCTGTGCGGCGGCTTCGCCTTTGACATTATGTCTTTGGCACAGCGGTGTTCGGTGCGCCTTTGGACATACATCTGTGAGAGGTCGGGATTATTCCGAAAAATATCGTTCACCTCGTCAATCTTTGACCGTAATACACGGCAGTTATTTTCCGCCTGCTGTAAACGCTCTTTCAGAGTAGGTTTGAGCGCCGCCGCCAAATCCTCACAGGAGCCGCTGTATTCAATCAGCTTCGGACGGCAGCCTAACGGCACATCATTATTCCACTTGCTGAAACCGTCCACAAGTTCAGTGCGGTTTTTAAGCGTTTCGTAAGTGCTGCTGATACTGCCGCC
>DAIOXG010000272.1:0-4271 GCA_036758085.1 Prevotella sp.
CTGTGAAGTGTGTCACACCACTCTTTGTAGAGTGAACACTCGCACCACCCAGATGCTCCTGGTCAATGTCCTCACCTGTAACGGTCTTAACAACCTTAGGACCTGTCAAGAACATATAAGAAGTGTTCTCCATCATGAGAGTGAAGTCTGTCAAAGCTGGAGAGTAAACAGAACCACCGGCACAAGGACCGAAGATACCGCTAATCTGAGGTATTACACCAGATGCAAGGATGTTGCGCTCGAAAATCTCGGCAAAGCCTGCCAATGCGCAGATTCCTTCCTGAATACGTGCACCACCCGAATCGTTGATACCGATAACTGGAGCACCCATCTTCATTGCCATATCCATCACCTTGCAAATCTTCTGTGCCATAGTCTCTGACAGAGAACCGCCGTTTACGGTGAAGTCCTGTGCGAAGATGTAAACGAGACGGCCGTCGATAGTACCGCTACCGGCAACTACGCCATCGCCAAGGAACTGCTTCTTCTCCATTCCGAAGTTTGTACAACGGTGGAGCTTGAACATGTCATATTCCTCGAAACTGCCCTCGTCGAGGAGCATGTCAATACGTTCACGTGCTGTGTATTTTCCGCGTGCATGCTGCTTCTCGATGGCTTTCTCGCCACCACCTAAGCGCGCTTCTTCACGCTTTGCGATCAACTGCTTGATCTTTTCTAATTGTTTACTCATAATTATTTGAAATAATTTTGTTCTGTTTCTTTTTTATTTTACTTGTAAGAATAGTGTTAGTGCTCGCACAACTCTGTAAGTATTCCGCATGTTGATTTAGGATGCAAGAAAGCAATGTTCAGATTCTCGGCCCCCTTGCGTGGAGCCTTGTCTATCAGACGAACACCCTTTCCGTCACATTCTGCAAGTGCATTTGCAACACCGTCTTCCACGCAGAAAGCTACATGGTGAACACCATGATTGCCTTTGTCAAGCCATTTCTGGATTGTGCTGTCGGGTGATGTAGGCTCAAGCAACTCGAGCTTTACCTCGCCACACTTCAAGAAAGCGGTCTTTACTTTCTGGTCGGCAACTTCTTCTACTGCATAGCACTCAAGTCCTAAAACTTCTTTGAAATACGGAAGAGCTTCCTCAATGCTCTGGACAGCAATTCCTAAATGTTCGATGTGTGAAATTTTCATATTATTACAGTTATAATTAATATGTGCAAAGTTACACATTTTTATTTCTTCTGCCCAAACATTTGTGCTTTTTTACATAATTTCATACACTTTTCTCATGTGCATAGGTCATTATGTAAGTTTCAGTTGCCATAAAGCGCATTTTTACTTTAGTTTGTCTTCTCATATTTTCTATAGTAAAAAAGCCATTACTTGCTTCAAGAATGGATAGAGACGAATGATCCATACGCATGTCATGAAAGCCAAGTTTGTCAGAACTGTGTAATTTATACAGTGTTTCTTTTGAACACCAACACAAAATTTTGTCAATTAGCTCCTGCGCTTGCTCATCCTTGCGGATAAACATATCTGCCACACGACACACACGATCACTATAATATTCTATATCTATAGCCACGTTATCTGTATCCGACAATATTACTGCAGCATATCCGCGAGTATGACTAATGCTTATGTTCATGCCATTCGACAGCAACGGCTTTCCATCCTCATTATGCTGCAGAACTGGCACAAAGCCTAACATCCCCTTTAGTAAAGCTCTGACAACAAGAAATTCTATCCGCTTCGACAAAGATTTCATATTAGCAATCTCTGACTTATAACGACACAGTTCTGGAAACTGAAGATACAAAGATTCCTCTGTTTCTGTCATTTTCCATAGTCCTATTTTAACTGCATCGCCGGAATAACGGTAAGGCAAACTAATTTGCGGCATATTATCTATTTACCATTTTGAACTGTTTTTTTTCCTTTATGACAACCTTCACGCTGGATATTCTACGTTCTGAAATCTCAAGAACCTCAAACTGGAAATTGTCATATTCAAACTTTTCATGCACAAGAGGGAAATCGCCCTTCATCTCAAGCATCAAACCTGCCAACGTATCAGCTTCACCCTCTATATCCGAAAATTCATCGTCGGGAATGTTCAGAATACGACTAAAGTCGCTTAATAGCGTCTTTCCATCAAATACATACGTATTAGTGTTTATACGCTTGTATGTTTTGTCATCATCATCATATTCATCATGAATTTCTCCTACTATTTCCTCCAACACATCCTCAAGAGTGACAATACCACTTGTACCGCCGAACTCATCAACTACTATCGCTATATGAACACGGTTGTCCTGGAATTCTCGCAACATATCATCAACCTTCTTTGTCTCCGGCACAAAATACGGCGGACGTATTAGGCTTTGCCATCTGAAAGTGTCAGGTTTTCCGATATGCAGAAGTAAATCTTTTATATACAAAACGCCACGGATATTATCCGAATTGTCTTGGTATACCGGTATACGGCTATAATTGTTCTCTACTATACACTTAATTACCTTAGAAAACGGTGTTCTTATGTCTATATCAACAACATCCTTGCGACTGGTCATAATTTCCTTTACAGACTCGTCACCAAAGCGTATTATTCCACGAAGCATACTCTGCTCGTCTTTTAGATCATTCTTGTCTGTAAGGTCCAAGGCTTGGCCAAGCTCATCCACGCTCAAGACATGGTTGTCCTTCCGAAGAATATGCTCGGCGACAACACTGCTTCGCAACAATATAGTTTCAATCGGCCAAAACAGTTTTCTTGCAAAAAGAATTCCACCCACTACGCTGCGACAAAAAGATAAAGGATTTTGACGGGCGAAAACCTTTGGCATAATCTCACCAAATAAAAGGAGAAGAAAAGTCAACAATACTGTAATACAAATAAACTGAAGCCAATATGCATTGCCGAAATCTACAATAGAGCCAAAGATAAAATTACACAACATAATAATCGTGACATTTACAAAATTATTTGTCACTAATATCGTTGCAAGCGTGCGCTCACTGTCTTCACGCAAGAACTCTATATTGCGGTCCTTTGAATTCTTCTCCGGATCCATAGAGTTTAAGTCTGAAGGAGACAGACTAAAAAAAGCGATTTCAGACCCACTGGCAAATGCCGACATTCCTAAAAGAAATATGGCTAAAACTATAGCAAATAAGACTCCTAATGACGGTTCCATAAAATGGACTTCATCAATGGCATCTTGTAAAAAACTAAAATCCAATTTAATACGTATTTATATTATTGTAAAAAGAAACGGCTCCAGAACAATCAAAAAGGTGCGTCGTCCATAGCCGTTGCGTTTTCATCACTCTTCGAGTTCTCTGAAGCAGACTGTTTCTCCTGTCCGTCGCCAAGCGAACCAACAGGCTGCTTTGGTGAAAGCATCTCAAGATTGTCAGCTACAATCTCCGTAATATACCGTTTTATTCCTTTATTATCATCATACGACCGGTTACGGATTTTTCCTTCTATAAACAATTTGTCACCCTTATGGATATAACGCTCTGCAATCTTGGCAAGTCCTTTATACAAAACGATGTTATGCCATTCTGTCCTGTCCGGCACCTGTGTACCATTCGGTAAAGTATAACCGCGTTCCGTTGTTGCCAGTGTAAGCATCGCTACAGCCTGATCACGGTCATAGTAATGCACAACCGGTTCCTTGCCAACATTTCCAATCAACATAACCTTATTCATGATTCAAAAGATTTTATAACAATGAATTACAGAATTATTTCCAAAGACCTAAATAAGTAAATTTGAAGTTCTTTCCTTTTGATGACGGAAACTGACTTCGATTGTCTACCCTACTTTTCAAGTATTCAACAATTCGATTATAACAGTCCAAACCGGAGTTGGCCTTACAAGCTGCAACAAAATGCGTGTCGCGATACTCATGTTTGCCTGTTCCAGGAACCATAACAACACGCTTAAAATCTAAGCTACCCTCATACCACCCCGGTCTATCTTCAGAAAGACGAACAACAACAGGGGGAACAAAATCTCTCTGATCTCCATTTTGGGCAGAAATATTCGAGCGTAGTGCTTTCTTTTGCTTGAAGTCAAGCATTGTAGCAGCTTCAGTTTTTATTATTATAAAATAAACTCTTGGACGGATTTTATACCTCTTTGGATAATAGACATCACTTGCAACATAATCTCTAATATCTTCTTCCAAATCCGGAGTCATGCCTATTTCCTGAATTGAAGCCAAAAATTCTATTGCATCATCAACATTATGTACTAATGTCTCACGGTCAAAATATCTTAAATATAAATTCAT
>DAIOXG010000273.1:0-4254 GCA_036758085.1 Prevotella sp.
TGACCATTGCCGGCGACTTGGCTCGACAGGGCTTCAACGTGGAGATTTTCGAGATGGAGCCGGAACCGGGAGGTGTACTCATGTTCGGTATTCCGGAATACCGACTGCCAAAGGAGATTGTGCGCCGCGAGATAAAGAAGATTGAGGAGCTTGGCGTGGTGTTCCACTGCAACACCACCGTGGGTAAAGGCGACCTTACTATCGACAAACTCTTCGAGCTGGGCTACGATGCCATATTTATGGGCACAGGAACCGGTAAGCCGAAGAAACTCAATATCCCGGGCTGCGACCTGAAGGGCGTGCGCCAGGCAATATGGTTCCTGCGCCGTGTGAGCCTCTACAATGAGGGTAACCTGAGCCGCGACGAAGTGGTGGTTCATGAGGGCAACCGCGTTTATGTAATCGGCTGCGGCAATACGGCAATGGATGCTGCCCGTACTGCAGTACGTATGGGAGCAAGCCACGTGGAGATTGTTTACCACCGCACGATAAACGACATGAGTGCGCTGCGCTCCGAATACGACGAGGCTGTAGAGGAAGGAGTGAAGTTCAGTTGGGAGGCGAGTGTTGTGGAGATTCACGACAACAACGGCACTCTCAACGAAGTTGTTATCGAGACCAAAGACGGGCAGCGCCGCACGGAACCAGCCGACTTCGTTATCATGGCTGTAGGCTCAGCTCCGGCAAGCCGCATCGTATCTACAACAACCGGTATTGAAGTGGACGACCGCGGATATGTATTGACCCGCGAAAAGCCATACGGAATGACAACCCGCAAGGGCGTGTTTGCCGGCGGCGACGTAGTAAACCGTCCGTCTACCGTAGTCCTCGCCATGCGTGATGCCAAGCAGGTAGCCGAAGGCATTGCCCAGTATGTGGATGCCGTAAAACTTATCGAGGCTGTGAATACCGAAGGGGATATAAAACAACCTGTAGAGGGATAATTTAAAATGATGCTAGAAACTATTTGCCAGCGTACAGAATTGTTCATACAGAAAATGCCAAAAGAGCAACGTAAACAGTATGGACAGTTCTTTACAAGCCTTGAGACAGCACGTTTCATGGCATCACTTATTAATGTCCAGACTTCAGTATCCATGTTGACTGCACTTGATGCTGGTGCAGGATCCGGAATTTTATCTGTGGCTCTTGCAGAACGCATGGATGGATTGCTTGACAAGAACCAGACACTAAAAATTGTCTGTTATGAGAACGATCCGAATATCTTACCGTTGTTGTATGAAAACATGGAAACAGCATGCCAATGTTGCCGTTATCATTTGGAGTTCGAGATACGTAAGGAGAATTATATTCTGTCACAAGCTGACGCTCTTGACCGTAGCGGGTTGTTTGCCTCGATGTTTAAACTTGAGAAATACGATATAGTGATAGGCAATCCTCCTTATAAAAAGGTTGCCAAAGATGCTCTTGAGGCTCAACTGCTGCCAGAAGTATGTTATGGTGCTCCCAACCTGTATTTCCTTTTTGCCGCTATGGGGGTAAAGAATTTGAAAGAAAACGGTGAGATGGTTTACATAATTCCTCGCTCTTGGACATCTGGTGCTTATTTTGAACGGTTCCGACATTGGCTTTTCAGAAATGCTACGCTTGAATACATTCATCTTTTCGCAAGCCGTGATAAGGTGTTCGATAAAGAGAGTGTATTGCAGGAAACAATGATTGTACGTTTACGTGGTGGAGTGCATAGTCAGACTACGGTCACTATATCCACAACAAATTCAAACCACGATTTTTCTAATTTGCATAAATGTGTTTTACCTTTGGATTTAGTTGTATCAGGAAGTTGTGACTATGTATTTTTGCCGACAAACGAGTATGAGATACGTGTGTTAAACGTTTTGAGTTCGATGCAGTATACGCTTACGGATATTGGCTTACGTATGAAAACTGGACTTGTTGTTGATTTTCGTTCACGTGAGATGTTACGCAATGAACCAACATCCGATACTGTTCCGCTCATTTACAGTTGCCATATAAAAGATGGTCGTATACGCTTTCCGCAAGGTAAAGATGGGGAATATTTACTTCGAGGGCGTAGAGGATTTATGCAGCCAAACCATAATTATCTTTTTGTTAAACGTTTCACTGCAAAAGAAGAACATCGCCGATTACAGTGTGGTATATATTTGAGCCGTTATCAGCCGCATTATCGCGAAATAAGTTCGCAGAACAAAGTTAACTTTATAGATTCAACTGAAGGTGAAATGTCGGAGTGCTTGGTCTATGGACTATACGTAATATTCAATTCAACTCTCTATGATACTTACTATCGTATACTTAATGGTTCGACACAGGTAAATGCTACGGAAATAAATTCAATGCCTGTGCCTTCGGCTGACATTATAAAGAATATGGGCAAATGCTTGATAGCAGACCATGATATGTCTGAGCAGCATTGCGACGAAATACTAAAAACTTATATCTAATGAATAATGTAGAAAAATGCAGCACCTACTTGCCTCGCTTGGAGTGCCTGCAAAGCAACAGAGTGAGTTATGCGCTTATACAATACTTGCTATGGCTCACCTGTGCAAGCGTACTGCATGGATTAATGCCACTGCTGAATGGACACGTATTCATGAAATCATAGAATTTATAAGTGAGTCATATGGTCGCACTTATGCTGAAAATTCGCGCGAGACAATACGAAAGCAAGCTATACACCATTTCCGAACTGCAGCATTCATTGAAGATAATGGTTTGGCTACCAATAGTCCAAATTACCGTTATCGACTGACTGACGACTTCCTTGAAGTTTTAAGGGCAAGTGGTAGTAAGGTTGCTATAGCTAAGTTCCTAAAAAATCACGAGAAGCTTGTTGACAAGTATGCGGTAAAGCGAAATTTCAGGCAGGTTCCAATAAATGTAAATGGACAAGTATTCCAGTTTTCTACGGGCAAGCATAATGAACTTCAAAAATCTATAATCGAAGACTTTGGACCACGCTTTGCTCCTGGAGCAGAATGCTTATATATAGGGGATACGACAAAGCGTGATATGGTTAAAAATGAAGAAATGCTTGCAAAGCTTGGTTTCGAGATTACACTTCATGACAAGATGCCAGATGTAGTTCTTTATGATGCTAAACGCAATTGGATATTTTTTATTGAAAGTGTAACTTCTGTTGGTCCAATGGATAACAAGCGTATAGTGGAACTTACCGAATTGACTGTTAATGTTCATTGTGGAAAAATATTCGTTACGGCTTTTCTTGACTTCAAAACATTCAAACGTTTCTCTGAGCAACTTGCATGGGAAACAGAAGTATGGATTGCGGAGATGCCTGACCATATGATACACCTTGACGGAGACAGATTTCTTGGACCAAGAAAAAACGGAAAATAAACATTTACTTTTTATTATCAAACAATGTTGTTTCAAGATTATTGTGTATATTTGCAAAATGTAAAAGATTAATACGTATAACTATCTATAAAACAAATCTTTATCCAAATGAAAAAATATAATTTTATAAGAAAATCCCTCCTTGCAGCCATTGCAGCAATGGGATTCGGTAGCGCCTATGCCGGATGGACTGACAAACTCTCCCCTTACGATCTTAATGCTCCTGTGGGGTGGGGCACCGTGGGCGGGAAAATCACCGGCGGTGAGGGCGGAACAGTGGTTACCGTGAAGACGAAAACGGAACTGATGAACGCCCTGAAGGGAACCGACAAGAAAATTATCTATGTCGACGGAGAGATTGAATTCTCCGGACTTAACAGCGTGAAGAGCGCACAGAACAAAACGGTATACGGAATGAAGGGGTCGGCTCTCGTAAACTCGAAACATTCATCGAAAGGAAGCGAAACTGGTATTCTGCAGCTTTCAAGTTGCAAGAACATTATACTCAGAAACCTGACGTTTAAGAGTGCCGGAGCCTACGACATCGACGGCAACGACAACCTCACTGTGGCTGGCTCTTCGTATATATGGGTGGACCATTGCGATTTCCAGGATGGAGTGGACGGAAATTTCGACTGCGTGAATGGGTCGGACAATATCTGCGTCACCTGGTGCAGATTCCGTTATTTCATTGAGCCGTGGGCTGGCGGCAGCGGCGGTGCCGACGACCACCGCAACTGCGACCTGTGGGGAAACAGCGACAATAGGTCGGAGGACAACGGACATCTGAAGACTACCTTTGCCAACTGCTGGTGGGACGAGGGATGCTCCGAGCGTATGCCACGAGTGAGATACGGACAGGTGCACGTGCAAAACTGCCTCTACACC
>DAIOXG010000274.1:0-4243 GCA_036758085.1 Prevotella sp.
ATGGCTAAGAAAGAAAAAGAAGTTGCAGCGTCCGCTGCCACGCCCGAGAACGAGTTGGAGAAGAGGGCTAAGGTCTTTTTTAATACGCTTGTGCCGTATGTCTCGATGTATGGCAAGGATATGATAAGACAGTTCTATGATTACTGGACTGAACCAAACAAGTCAAGGACGAAGATGCGCTACGAGCTGGAACGGACGTGGGACACCAAGCGCAGGCTCAACACCTGGGCATCACGTGAAAATATTAACAGAAGGAGAACAAATTATGACACAAATCCAGAACAAGCAAGACAACAACGAGAGCAAGACGCGCTCAACATCATGCGTCGCCTTGCAGCGGAAGATGACGCTGACGAACAAGTACGGTAGCCGCAACGAGTTCCTGCAGAGGTTCAATCCCTGCTACCTTCTCCGCATAAACGACAGAGAGAAGGAATGCTATCTGGGCGACTACCCCAACGTTGGAAGCCTGACAGCATACGGCAAGAACTTTCCCTCAATGTGGCTGATACCGCACTTGACGAATCTGTCTGAATACTGCGGAGTCAAGGAGAAACTGACCGCTGGCATCCTTGAGGAGACGGCATGCATCCTTGCGGACATGTGTCGCAATCTCAAGATCACAGAAGTGATGCTATTCTTCTACCGTTTCAAGCAGAATCGCTACGGCAAGTTCTATGGTATTGTTGACCCGCTGATTATCACCGGAGAACTCGACACCTTCCTCAAGGAGCGCAACGATGAACTGTACCGCCTGGAGCAGAAGCAGACGCAGGAAAGGAACAGTTGCAAGCACTACGACAACTGGGAAGAGTTCTGCGAACGACACAGAAGACAGAAGAACATAAACTAATATATCACTATGCCGAACTACGAACAATACATAACAGACGAACAGAGAATTGCAATCGCCAGCAAGCGCAACGGTACTGCACCTGATTGGTATATCGTTGACGAGTGGGCGGAGCAAGCGAAAACATCTAAGGCGAAGGAGATACTTCGCAACATAGCAACAAGATTGTTTCACCTCGAAGAATATGCTACCTATGGAGAACTATAAGACAACAGTCAAACCGTCGGGCAACCTCGTGACCACCAAGTTAGACTCGGACAGGCTTATCAAGGACTTCCCCAACATCGTCTCCAAGATACGACAGGCAATGGCTATCCCCAACCAGGCAGCTTATCTCTCTATGATGGATGCCTATGACCAGATAAAGCGCACGAAGTTCTTCAAGGGAGCGGTCAAGAGGGAACTGAATCTCGCGGTTGAAGCCTACCGCAAGTTCGAACAGGCACTGCACTACGGCACATGGAACAACAGGGACTTCTTCGACCCTGCACCGCCAACAGCAGAAGAGGTCGCCAAGGGGTACAAGCAGGTCACAAGAGATGACGTGTGGGACTATTACGAACTAATAGGAGCGATGGCATACAAACGCTATCACAAGCCTATCGAGATGTTGCGCATGCAGGTACTGCAGTGCTTCACGAGAGAGCAACTGGAATATCGCGAGGAACTGTCCCACATCTGCACCGCTAACTGCATAATAGAGTATTCTACGTGCATATTCGACAGGCTCATGAACGAGTATAAGCGGTCTTATGGAGCAGACCTGACGCATATATTCAGCACATTCCGCATGACATCTGTGACTCATCACTTCAAGAAGGCATCATATCTCCTCGGCAAGATTTCAACATCACAAAACAGGAACATCAACCTCAACGACGAGAAGAACGTCAGATTAGCATTCGAGGTGCTTGAGACGCAGATGATGAGAGACCTTGTCAATTCCAAGTCAGCAATCGAAGCTGCGCTGGAAGAGCCAGACTTATTTTCGCCCGAACAGATAAAACAATTCAAGAAGCTATATGACAACATCAAAAACAAGTAAGCAACTCAGAGGATTGCGCCTTATCTACTACAAGACAGTGACAGCATTCCGCAGATCAGTAGCCTTGCATCTTGCAAGGGAAAGGCGTGAGAACATAAAGAGAATAATCCGTGTAGTAATATCATTCAGCGAAGCGACGGGCAAGACGACAGCGCAGATACGCTTCCGCAATATCATCCTCAGCGAACTTGATACGCTTGAAGGTGTTGACGGTAAACTTGAACGCCTTCGCTGGCTTAACAGACATGCAATATGATACTACCACCATCATTCACCATCCGCAAGACTGGCAACCTATACCAGTTGCGACACAAGGACTTCGGAACAGTATTCCAAAGCCACAACCGCAAAGAGTGTGAGAACTTTGTCTGGAATTGTCCTTCATCTATCTATACGATGGAACTGCCAGACAACGGCTGTTATCATAAATGCGTCTGCCCTCGCAAGTTCGGAAAATTGACAAAACGACCATAAACTTAATTAAAAACTAAAAAAACAGGAAACTATGAATTATCCAATTGGTAAGAGAGTTATTGTTCGCACGAATCGTGCAGGAGTGTTCTTTGCTACATTGTCTGAGTTTGACGCTCAGACACGCATATCTGAGTTGAAAGACTGTCGTCGTATTTACTACTGGGAAGGTGCATGTTCGCTTTCTCAGTTGGCGGAGGAAGGTACGAAGAAGCCAGACAGTTGCCGATTCTCCATGTATGTACCTGTCATGCAGGTCATGGAGACAATAGAGATTATTCCTTGCTCAGGCAAGGCTGTAAAAATAATAGAAGGGGTAAAAATATGGAAGAAGTGATTAAGCAATTTCTTCTCACCAGCTCTGGCTCTGGCTCTGGCTCTGGCGATGGCGATGGCTTTGGCTCTGGCTATGGCGATGGCTATGGCGATGGCTTTGGCTCTGGCTATGGCGATGGCTATGGCTATGGCGATGGCTCTGGCTCTGGCGATGGCTCTGGCGATGGCATAAAGTCTTACAATGGGCATGAAGTCTATATAATAGACGATATGCAGACTATTATCTATTCAGTACACGGCAATATAGCAAGAGGAGCAATTATCAACACCGATTTGACCCTCGCAGACTGCTACATTGCTAAGTGTGGAGATTACTTCGCACATGGAGAGACAGCTAAACAGGCAATGGCTGATGCACAAAGCAAAGCGTGGCAAGACAAGCCTATCGAGGAGCGTATTGACTATGTAGTAGAGAGATACCCAGACGTGGACGTGCCCATCGAGCACTCGGCTCTCTTCTCGCTCCACACCTTCCTCACAGGTTCGTGCCTCTTCGGTCGCAAAGAGTTCGCTAAGGCACATTTACTCGACCCTGAGCATGGTGCTATGACAATGAGAACATTCATCCACTTAACCAAGGATGCCTATGGCGGAGACAATATCCGTCAACTGGCAGACGCATACAAGATAAGACTATAGCCCTACATGACTAAGCAAGAAGTAATACAGAGAGTAATCAATTTGCAGGACGCAATCGAAAAATACCAATACATTACTCCTAACATAGCAATCGGTATATTGTCACGCATCAACAAAATGATAGCAGAAATAAAATGAAACAGATAATCGCAGATATGGAAAAGGTCAAGGCTCTCGCTGACAAGGCAGGGCTTTGCCCTTCCCCTAAGTACGCGGATATGATAGATTTTGAAATAATATAATTACTATGAGTGCAAAAGATTATCAGATATGTCCAGCCCTGTTCAAGGCTTACATTGCAAAAATAAGCAAGAGAAACCCAAATCTCATGACAGATGATAGGCGTGAGATAACGGAAGAAGAGATAGCAAACATTATTGAATGGAAATTCAGACGCTTCTGTGAAGAGAACAAAACGACAACAATGTGCATAAATATCAACGGTGAAACAGTCATCGAACTCAATGCCAAGGGTTCGTTGCTTGAAGAGCTTAAACACTATCAATATGGAAAAGAAATATGAACTAACAGATAACGACATCAATCATTACGGCAGAACACTTTATAGAATCCGAGCTCTCAGAGACTTCTCGGACGTCAAAGCAGGAGAACTTGGAGGATACGTACAGACAGAAGACAATCTGTCTCACGAGGGCGATGCTTGGGTATATGATTATGCTAAAGTATATGACGATGCGTGTGTCTATGAAAATGCTTGTATCTGTGGCAATGCTGAGGTTTATAATAACGCTGAGGTTTATAATGACTCTGTGGTTTATGATAACGCTAAGGTTTTTGGATGCGCAGTAGTTAGTGGTAATGCTTGTGTCAATAATAACGCTAAGGTATATGACGATGCTGAAGTATATGGCGATGCGCGTATCTATGGCGATGCTATT
>DAIOXG010000275.1:0-4194 GCA_036758085.1 Prevotella sp.
TTTCTGATCTGATGTGGCATCGGCGGCACATTGCTGAAAGGCAGCAACATGTTTCTCCCATTCTTCCTGACGAGGCAGGGTGGCAAGACGCTGCATAGCCTCATCCCACTGAAAATCGAGAGGGGCATCTACTATCATAACGAGTCGGTTTCCGAGAATATAAATTTCCATCTCCAATATACCTACATGTTTTATCCCCTCTTCTATCTCATGCCAAAAATGCTCTTTGTCGTGAGCCTTGCGGTATTCTTTTATGAGTTCTGAATCGTCTTTTAACTCCATTGTCTGTACGAAGCGTTTTGTCGGCACTCCATACTCCTTGCTTTTGTATCCTTCTGTCATGACTTTTTAATTTATAACGTTCCTGTGGCGGGTTTATTGTGTTTAACGGAAAATTACTTGTCTGTATGCGTACTATAAATATATGGTATATGTCAAACAGCGACAGCGTTTAGCCCAAACAGCGGCAGCGTTTAGCCCAAACAGCGGCAGCGTTTGGCTGTAACACATTCGGCAGCAACAAATAATTCCGGGCAAAACAATAAAAAAACATATTTTTCATTCTTACTTGCAAATATATTTTGACATAAGAACTTATTATTGTAATTTTGCACACATATAATTTTAAAGAATCATACTGTTATGAAAATACTTCTTTTAGGAAGCGGTGGACGCGAACATGCTTTGGCTTGGAAAATAGCACAAAGCCCTAAGGTCGAAAAACTTTATATTGCTCCGGGAAATGCCGGAACGGGAATGACCGGCGAGAATGTAAACATCAAGGCTGACGACTTTGAAGCCCTGAAGAACTTCTGCGTTGAGAAGAATATTAATATGGTGGTTGTCGGACCGGAGGATCCGCTCGTAAAAGGTATATACGATGACTTCAAAAATGACGAGCGCACTAAGAATATCCCGGTTATCGGACCGTCGAAGAAGGGGGCTGTGCTTGAAGGCTCTAAGGATTTCGCCAAGGGCTTTATGCAGAGACACAATATCCCGACGGCAAAGTACAAGACGTTCGACGGAACTTCGCTCGAGGAAGGACTGAAGTTTCTCGAGACCCTGAAAGCACCTTATGTTCTGAAGGCTGACGGACTGTGCGCCGGAAAGGGCGTACTTATCTTGCCTACACTCGACGAGGCTAAAAAGGAACTGAAGGAGATGCTCGGAGGCATGTTCGGAAATGCTTCGGCTCAGGTCGTTATCGAGGAATTCCTCAGCGGAATTGAATGTTCGGTGTTTGTGCTGACCGACGGCAAAAACTATAAGATTCTGCCGGAGGCTAAGGACTACAAGCGCATCGGCGAACATGACACCGGACTGAACACCGGAGGAATGGGAAGCGTATCGCCTGTACCTTTTGCCGACAAAGAATGGATGAAGAAGGTTGAGGACAGAATTATACGTCCTACGGTTGAAGGACTTGCCCAGGAGAATATCGACTACAAGGGCTTTATATTCTTCGGACTCATCAATGTTGAAGGGGAACCTATGGTTATCGAATACAACTGCCGTATGGGCGACCCGGAAACTGAAAGCGTGATGCTGCGCATTAAAAGCGACCTCGTGGACTTGCTCGAGGGCGTTGCCGACGGAAACCTTAACGAGAAACAAATCGTGTTCGACGAGAGAGCTGCAGTCTGCGTCATGCTCGTGAGCGGAGGATATCCGGAGAAATACGTTAAGGGCTACCCTATCTCAGGCATCAATGATGTGGAGGGAAGTATTGTTTTCCATTCCGGTACGGCGATGAAAGACGGACAGGTGGTTACTAACGGCGGACGTGTTATTGCCGTAAGCTCTTACGGAAAGGACAAAGAGGAGGCTCTCGCAAAATCTTTTGCCGAGGCTAACAAGATTCATTTCACCGACAAATACTTCAGAAGGGACATAGGACAGGACCTGTAATATGCGCAAAAGAATTCAGAACAAATTGGCTGAAAGCCGATTCGCCTTCCCAATCATGGGTCTCTACGGAATACTGGCATGGGTGGCGGGAGGCTTGCTTGAGCAAGGTACGTATGTGCAGTTTGCACTCTTCATCGTGGCTACTCTCACAATGATGACACTGAACAACTCTAATGCGCTGATAAGAATATACAGCCGCATGGTGTCGTGCTCGTTTATCGTCATGACCTGTGCCGCCTCTTTCCTCTTCCAGCATTTAGAGAGTGCCGTGGTACAGACGGCGTTGGCTCTTTTCTATCTGTCGATTACACGCAGCTATCAGGACAAAAGGGCACCGGGCATCGTATTCTACTCGTTCGCCTGTATAGGCATTGCAAGCTTCTGGTTCGTACAGATTCTATATTTCATGCCGGTTCTGTGGATTCTCATGGCTACAAACATGATGGCGCTGAGCCACAAAATGTTCTGGGCTTCGATTATCGGCGTTATCTCCCCATACTGGTTCGCTGCCGGATACTATGCCTGGCAAGAGAGATTACCGGAACTGGGAGAACATTTTACGGAACTGGCTTCGTTCGGGAAGATTGCGGATTTTTCTGTCCTCGACATGCATGAGGTAGCTACTCTTGCCGTAGTTGTCGTACTGACGGTTATCGGCATTACACACTATCTGAGAAGTAGCTATCTTGACAAGATACGCACAAGAATGATATTCGAGATGTTCATAACAATGGACATCCTGACGTTGGCTTTCATTATCTTACAGCCACAGCATTTCTATATGCTGATGCCTATGATGATTGTCAATACGAGTTGTCTGTTCGCTCATTTTATCGCACTCACTAAAACAAGATGGACGAATATCGTATTCATCTCGATGTGTGTGGTTATGGCGGGACTGACGGTTTTCAACATGTTCTTATAACTATAAGCACTTAATAGGAAATGACAGAAATACTCGTGCAATACGGATACTTCGGAATGTTCTTGTCTGCCCTGCTCGCCGGTAGCGTCTTTCCGTTTAACAGCGAACTGGTAATCGGAGCACTTAAAGTGGCGGGGCTGGACCCTTGGATGCTGCTGATAACAGGAACATTGGGGAATGTGCTCGGAGGACTGTTCAACTACTGGATTGGAACTTTCGGACGTATGGACTGGATTGAGAAATATCTGCATATAAAAGAGGAAAAGATAGAAAGGGCTCAACGCTTTATGGCGGGAAGAGGAGCTCTGATGGCTTTCTTCGCCTTCATACCGATTATCGGCAGTGCAATAACCGTGTCGCTCGGACTGATGAAGGCTAACCTGCCGGTTACAACAATCAGTATGACCGCAGGAAAGTTCCTCAGATATGCAATAATCGTATTCGGAATACAGTTCTTCCAATAGGACATATATAATAATGTATAAGAGAGAGAAATTTAAAACTATAATTTCTAACATATAACTTACAACTAAATTAAAAAATTATGAAACCTACACTTTTATTGCTCGCTGCAGGTATGGGCAGCAGGTATGGCGGACTGAAACAGCTTGACGGACTGGGTCCCAACGGCGAGACTATCATGGACTACTCTATCTATGACGCTATCCAGGCTGGATTCGGAAAAATCGTTTTCGTTATCAGAAAGGATTTCGAAGATGATTTCCGCGAGAAGATTCTAAAGAAATATGAGGGACACGTGCCTTTGGAACTCTGCTTCCAGAGTCTCGACGCTCTGCCAGAGGGATTCTCTTGTCCAGAGGGAAGAGTTAAGCCTTGGGGTACAAACCACGCCGTAATGATGGCTAAGAACGTAATTCACGAACCGTTCTGCGTTATCAACTGCGACGACTTCTACAATCGCGACTGCTTTATGGTTATCGGCAAATTCCTGAGCAATCTGCCGGAGGGAAGCAAGAACAATTATGCAATGGTAGGATTCCGCGTTGGAAATACTCTGTCGGAAAACGGTACCGTGGCTCGCGGCATCTGCTCTAAAGACGACAACGAGAACCTGACTACCGTTGTGGAGCGCACCGAAATTATGCGTATCGACGGCAAAGTTAGCTATAAGGACGAAGAAGGCAAATGGGTTGCCATCGAAGACAATACTCCTGTTTCAATGAACGTATGGGGATTTACGCCCGACTACTTCGAATACAGCGACGAATACTTCAAGGAGTTCCTCTCTAAACCGGAGAACATGACTAACCTGAAGGCTGAATTCTTTATCCCGCTCATGGTGAACAAACTTATCAACGAGGGAACGGCTACAGTTAAAGTGCTCGACACTACAAGCA
>DAIOXG010000276.1:0-4191 GCA_036758085.1 Prevotella sp.
CGAAAATAGGAGATAAACACCTATAATTAGTGTTTACCTCCTACTCGATTTTTATGTGTTTTAATTAATTCTTGTCAGCATGCATCATTGGCAACTGTTCTTCGCGGCAAATCCAATGCAGGCTATATATTAACGATGTTTCGAAAAAGAAGAATATGAAGAGATTCCATTTGTTGAATACGGATATTGTCCCTCCCAAACGCTTCACATACCCTTTCAACTATACTCCGCATCCATTATGTGTCATGGCAGTATGCCAGTTACGGGAATATATAGACAGTGTAGGGGAATGGAAGGATGAAATAGAAAGGGGGAAAATGTTCGGCGTACTTGTAGGGAGGGATGCTGACGGCAGACTCGGCTATCTTGCCGCTTATTCGGGACTACTCGCCGGCCGAAACGACTGGCAGTATTTTGTTCCGCCGGTATTCGACAGTCAACAGCCTGACGGATATTTCAAAACGCATGAGCATGAGATATCCACAATAAATGATGAGATAAGGACTTTACAGAATGACGAAGAGCTCCTTTCGTTGCGCCAGAAACTTAGTGATGCAGAGAAGGCGGCAGAGGAGGAAATAGCAGAGTACAAATCTTTGATGGCAGCATCGAAATGCAGAAGAGACGAGCTGAGGAAAGCCACAGAGCCCTTGCCTGGCAGTATTGAAGCCGAGATGATACGCGAGAGCCAGTATCAAAAGGCTGAACTGAAAAGAATAAGAAGGCGTAACCAGGAAACCGTCGACACGATAAAGAAGTCGATGGAAGAAAAAGAAGCGGCAATATCTCTTCTGAAAAAACGTAGGAAGGAGCTTTCCGACGCTCTTCAGCATTGGCTCTTCGAGCAATATGACATGCTGAATGCCAAGGGCGAACACCGCAACCTTTGCAGTATCTTTAGCGATACGCCACAGGGAGTGCCACCGTCTGGCGCCGGCGACTGCTGTGCTCCGAAACTCCTGCAGTATGTCTACCGACATGGTATTACACCTCTCTGCATGGCTGAATTCTGGTGGGGACAATCGCCGAAACGCGAGATACGCCATCATCTTCATTACTATCCGGCATGCCGCAGTAAATGCAAGCCGATACTCGGCTTTATGCTTCAGGGACTTAACGTAGACCCCGACCCGCATAACTCCGGCAATGGCGGTATGGCTCTGAAGATAAAATATGAAGATGAGGATATTGTTGTCGTTAGTAAACCTTCGGGAATGCTATCGATGCCGGGACTTGTCGACAGACTGTGTGTTGCCGACGTATTGAGGAAGGAAATGGGAGAGGGATACTATATGCCCGCCCACCGACTGGATATGGACACCAGCGGACTGCTCGTTGTGGCGAGGAACGAAGAGTCTCTGCGTCGCCTTCACGAGCAGTTTGCCGCCCGCGAAGTAGAGAAACGCTATACGGCAGTGCTCGACGGCGTGGCAGACATTCCACGACATGGCTTCGTCCGCTTGCCGCTGTCGGCAGACGAGAACGACCGTCCGCGACAGGTAGTAGACCGGGAAGGCGGAAAGGCTGCCGTAACGGAATATACGATAGAGCGAACAGACAACGGCAAGACATACATAAAACTTATCCCCCATACCGGCAGGACCCACCAGCTGAGGGTGCATTGCGCCCATGCCGACGGACTCTCCATGCCGATATCCGGCGACCGCCTGTATGGACACCCTTCAGCCGACCGGCTGATGCTACATGCCGAATATCTCAGTTTCCGCCATCCCACGACGGGAGAAAGGCTGAGATTCTCCGACGAGATAGAGGAGTAGGGAATGACGAGAATAAGTATTATTTATGATATTTATATGATGATAGAAAAAAACAATTGGATAAAACTTTGAGCCGATTTCTTTTTTGCATAACTTTGCATCAGACAAGAAGGGAAACACATTATGTCCGAAGAGACAAGACAAATGCGAGGAGGACCTTCAATAAATAATACAAAACAAAAAAATACAAAACATTATGAAGAAGAAATTTATCTGCACCGTTTGCGGTTACGTTTATGAGGGTGACGCTGCTCCAGAGCAGTGCCCAGTTTGCAAAGCTCCAGCTTCAAAGTTCAAGGAAATGAAAGAAGGCGAGGAGGAAGAGTTTGCTACAGTTCACGAGCTTGCTGCTGCACGCAAGGAGAACGCTGACGCTGAGATGATCAAGGACTTGGAGACCCACTTCAATGGTGAGTGTGGCGAAGTTGGTATGTATCTTGCCATGAGTCGTCAGGCTGACCGCGAGGGCTATCCTGAGATTGCCGAGGCTTTCAAGCGCTACGCTTTTGAGGAGGCAGAGCACGCTTCTAAATTTGCAGAGCTCCTTGGTGATGTCTTGAAGGATACAAAGAGCAACCTCGAGGCTCGTATCGCTGCAGAGCGTGGTGCTTGTGCCGACAAGTTCCGCATTGCCCGCAACGCAAAGGCTGCCGGTATGGACGCTACCCACGATACCGTTCATGAGATGGCTAAGGACGAGGCTCGCCACTGTGCAGGCTTCGAGGGTCTCTACAAGAGATACTTTAAATAAACAACAATAAAGCTAAAAATGGAAAATCCCCAGACGAATTGTTTCGCCCGGGGATTTTTTATTGTTCCACTTCCTTAAACTTCATACCGTTTCCATAATTCTTGTTGAGCTCCTTCTCCAGAGCATCCTTGTCGAAGACGCTCTTTACCGGTCCGCTTTGCGTCAGGTCAACGCCATAGAACTGGAATCCGTTTCCGTCTGCCTCAACGATATTCACCGCCGTAGGGTTCTTCTTCAGCTTCGGGAACACGAGAGTTATAAAACGCTGTCCGTCAAATTCCATCTTGTCGCCGTCGGTAAGTCCCTTTATGAACTTCAACTTATAAGTCTTGTTGTTCGTCTGGTCAACAAGAGCAATATTTTTTGTATTCACAAAATCCACCTTTGCCGTATTGTAAACCAGCTTAACCATCGTTATAGTACTGCCATAAGTAACAGATGCTATGCGACAGTATTCGGTGTTGCTGCTCTCAACATTCGGATAGGTAACATCTGTTAGAGTGAACTTGTCAGTTCCTGCCACGGCGCATACTGATGTTAGCACCACGGCGATAATCATTGTGAAAAATCTTTTTGCGTTCATTGTTGTTATATTTTTTGTTTGTTATAATCCTATTCCTTAGGACTGACACTTCTTACCGGCATCTGAGCCTGGTTGTTGCCTTTAGCCTTCGGCATTGCCGGAGCATAATAGTAGTCATCGTCCCAGTCGTATCCGTTCCAGTCGTAATCACCCCAGTCTGGCGATGAAGTCTTTCTGAGTCTGAAATACTGAGTATTCCTTCCGTCATCGATATACCCCGTAAAGTAGTAGTCGTCCATACTATACTGAGAGATATAATAAGTTACCCCTTCCTTGCGCGAGTAAATCTGAATCTCTCCGTTATATACCTGCCAGTCAATGCGGCTGGAATAATAGTCCCAAGGCGCATTGCTGTAGTAGTCAATCCAGTAACCGGTACCCTTGGCATATCTGTATGGATCCTTGTCGAAAGCCAGTACGGAGGAGCTTGCCTTGTATACCCTGCCGTTGTATTCACTCTGTATATACATATTTCCCTGCCATACGCCTGCAAGGTTGTATGCAATATTCTCATCATCGTCGCAACTCGTAATTGTTGTAACCATAAATGCCATCATCAGGACAGCAAAGATTGTGTATAGCTTTTTCATAATGAAGTATGTCTTTAAAGGTTTGTAAATGGCAACCCCGAATAATTCCGGGAAGTCCGCCTTTGATTAATACGATGCAAATTTACACCATCACAAATAAAAATGCAAATATAAAATCCATAAACTTTAATAGGGAAATCCCTAAAGACATAAAGCTGCCATGTTTCAGTTTTTCACAATAACGACGAAAAAGTTCTTGTTTTTATGTTATACAACACATTTACACATAAAATTGAAAGATTTTACAACATAGATATAACATTTTATCATTAAGTATTTCGTATATTAGATTAAAAGCATTACTTTTGCAACCGACAACACGACACACATATTGTATGACTGTTTAACGCATTTGTGTATAGTGAGTTTTTCAGTCATACTATAAACACAAGCGCAAATATCAAAGAGTCTGTGGGATATTCTTCCGGCAGACTCTTTTTGTATGCTCGGCATGAGCATTGTCTAACGGGTGGAAGTCCCGAGTAAGCC
>DAIOXG010000277.1:0-4186 GCA_036758085.1 Prevotella sp.
AGAAGCGGTTGTATGAAATTGTAAGATACTGAGAGTCATTCTTCAAGTCAACAGTACCGTCACCCTTTGCATGGTCGCCACCTCCGTTTGGACCATAGAAGAAGTCCATATTGTGAATCCAAATCATAGAATTCTTTGTATCAAGAGAGATGCAGTCGTCTGAGCAGCGCATAACAGCGAAGTTGCGGAATTCTACGCCTGAAGCATTACGGCAGAGGAAACCGAAGCCGTGTACAGTAGCGTCGTCGCCGACACCCTCGATAGTAATGTTCATTTCATTGTAAGCATTTTTACCCTTAATCTGAAGTCCTTCCTCAGAACTTGAAACCTTGTCGAGGTCGGTCTTCTTCACGAGTCCGATGAAACGGAAAGCGATAGGAGTCTTGTCCTGTCCCTTCTGATAAGCATCGCATATTGCCTGGATACCAGTGCACTTGCCGGCACCGGCAACATCTGTAGAGATAGTCTTGGCAGTCTTTGCCGTTACATAGAATACCTTAGCGCCAGCCTTCAGCGTACCGTCGTTGTTGTAAGCACCAACACCGTTGCTGCCGCTCTTGAAATGAGCGAAGCCTTCACGACTGTAGTTCTTTACGATGAGGTTAGAAACAGTACTTGCAGAACCTGCAATCTCGTTTCCGTCCTTATCAACGGCAACTACCTTCAGATTGTATGTTCCGGCAGCAAGACCGAGCACGTCGGCACGAACGTATGTAGGATACAGACGAACGAGCTGTTGGTCAATCTTCTTGTCGTTGCAGTAAACATTATATGATTCAGCTCCTGTGTATGGAGCCCATTTAGCATAAACAGTTTCAAGCCAACCCTTGGACTCAGAAATCTGAATAGCTCCCTGAGGATTGTCAATCTCACCGCTCTGTCCGCCTTCTTTAGCCTTTGCAAATGCAATACGGCTCACATTGCCTTTATACTCGTCGGCAGCATTGCCGTTGGATGGATTGATGGAGATGTTTCCGCCATTGATATCAACAGAGGCAAGGCTCTCTGTGTTGTAGTATTTCACATCGTTTGATGCCAGAGTTACTCTCATCTGGTTCTTTGCCAGATTCATTGCCACATTGTTTGATGTAGAAGGAGTAACAGGGTCGGTTGTACCGCCACCGCCATTTTCAGCCACTTCAACAGAATAGATGTACATTCCGGCAGAAGTAGACAATTCAACATCGCCGTCGGCAGTTACAGTACCTACGTTTGTCTGGTCGTCAGCAGATGTGGCATTGAAAGACCCGCTCACTGGAGTAAGGTTAGTTACGTTCAAGCCACGTGCTTCGTTTGTCTTACCCGACTTACATTTCACGGTAATCTTCTGTCCAGCCTTGAGGCCAGGTATTATCATTACAACATTAGTGCCGTTGAGTTCCAGTCGGCTACTTCCATAATTAAGACGAATTTTTGCTTTTCCCTCTTGCTTAGCCGAGGCAGCACCAGCAGTAAATTTTAGTCCCTTGGCATAAGCCAACTCTGTGCCGTTGGCTGTTAGCGGAGCATTTGAGAGTTCGAGCAGATAGCAGTATCTGTCAGTACCGAGAAGCCAGTTGGCGTCTGCGGCGCAAAGAGCCTTGTCAGCCTCCGACATGGTTGTAAAATCCCATGTCTGTGCGTTTGCAGATGTGAAAATCATGCAAAACAGCAAAGTAAATAGTAATTGTATCTTTTTCATTTCAGCATTACGATTTAGCGTTTAACAAATTTGACTATCTGGTTGCCGGCTTTCAAGATATATACGCCACCATTCAGATTATCAACATTCAACTGTGTTGCTTCGGCCTGAGCACGTGTGGCTGCAACTTTCTTCCCGGATATGTCGTAAACGGCAACCGATGTTCCTGCTGCAAGTCCTGCAAGATTGAGCTGTCCGTCCACGATACCATTGAAGGTAAATGTTGAAACGTTGTTGATTCCGTCTGTGCCGGAGAAATCGATCTGAACGTCGTTCATTGGATAAGCCTCCTCCGAACCATTGAAATGGAGCACTACGTTATCTCCACTGAAAGTGATTTGCGAAACCACCTTCTCTACTTTCTGACCGTTAATGGTCAACGTCTGCGTTACGTCAGCTTTGGCAATACCAAATGCTGCCATCAGCATAAATGCAGACGCAAAAATCTTTTTTTTCATTTTTTTGATTGTTAAAAGATTAGTTACGTTAGATTATATTATTAATACTAAATTTTTATCGACAGAATGATAATGAATGTTTTCTGATGTGCAAAATTAAACGTTTTCTGAAAGATACGGCAATAAAACTCGTAAAACTTTCCGAAAACGTTTGTAGAAGTGTTATTAGACACGATGTCTGTTACCATCTGAATTGCAAAAAAAACACTTATCTTGAAGACATGAAGCCTTCAAGGTTTCTGTATTTCCGTTTCATCATTCGCTTGTATATCATGTTAATCCATGTCTTACTGGTGAGGATGAATGCCAAGCCGACTATAATCATGAATATATATGTGGGAGTGCTGCCGATTGCAGCATCAAGCACAGAAACAAGACCTATAGGCAGGAACATGGCTACCATTTCAACAATTACCTGTACATAGTTGGTCTCAACACCAGTCTTACGGGTCAGTTTTGTATTCAATGGCATTGTCACCTTATTTATAATTGCAAGATGCATCAACATACAATAAACAGGACCTGCCGTGAAAATCATCATACCCATCAACAGCAACAGGGGGTAAGTGCCGGTAATGACCGTCGGCAACATCAGTATAAACGGAATGAGCAAGGATATTGAATAAAAATCGTATTTTGCCTCAAGCAAACTGCGTATATTCTCTTTCCTTACAAGCAGACATTCTATATAGTTTCCCTCTGGACACATGATTCGTACAAGGTTTATGCTCATGAGCGTGAACGGATACAAGGACCAGAATCTTTCAGCGAAACTGTCGTCATATAATCCTGTGAACGAATCCAGAATACTGATTATGACGATGAAACCCATTGAGAAGATAAAGGTATGGCGCATGTTCTTGTTGCGCAACAGTCCCTTCAATTCCAACTTTAGGTACTCGCCCGTACGATTAAAGCGGTCGAAGACTGAAAAGGAGGAAATATTCCTTATCTTTACCTCGCTGTCTGTCATTGTCTCTGCCGACACGAAAGTGTACTGCACCTTTTGGTTGACCAGAAACATTAACACGACAAATATAATTATCGCCACTAATGGTACGAAAGGTTTTTCTACGATAAGTGTGCCAAGCGTACTGTAGAAGCGGAAGAATGCGTCAAAGCCTAATATCGACCACGGCAAGAACACTATGCCATATACAGCCAATGGGAGTATGAGCCAAGCAATATGCTGAATGACGAGTGTACGGCAAAGCATGAAGAAAAGGCTATTACACACGAAAGCCAGTTGCAAGGAAACGACAAGAAACAGAGCCGGAAAAAAACCAGTACTGAACACTACCGACATTATTGCGTATGGGATAAACAAGAAAAGCCACAGCAAATTATTTGGTGTTATGATACTCGAAATGACAAAAGCATCCACACATTCATAACGCCTTAACGGCAAGAGCAAATATGGTTTTACAAGCTGAGCCGGAGTACGCTGGACAAGTGTTCTTACAACGGCATCAATGATGAGGAAGAATGGCATCATGCCACATATAAACTGGCATGGAGTATAGCCACGGATGTCATTTGCTATAAGAGATAGTCCGACGGCAATAAACACAAGGTATAAAGCGACCATTGCCGAAGCAAGGAAAATCAAGACCTTTGCTACAACATTCGTCTCATACATCACACTGCGTTCCTCGCTTAAAACGACATGCTTTCTTAATGCCCTATATACTTGAAGTCTTCTCATATCATATCTTCTACGGAATTCTATCTCAGGTCTATTATCTCTGCATTAGGATACTCACGACTATTGAATCTGAACTGTGAGTCGGAAAGATTTGCCTTTCGGAAACCTGAGACATTGATAGTTGTCCATCCCCCACTCTGGCGCATCTTTACCTGACGAAGCTGATAGTTTGAACTTACAGTAATGTACATTTCCTTTATTGTACGTTTCTGGTTCTGGGCGACAAGATGTACCTGCCATCCGCTACCGCTTTTCTTGGAACTTAGCTTATACCCATTCTTATATATGTATATAAACTTGTACGGATTGAGAGCTTGCTGCTGTGCCTCTGTAGGAGTACTG
>DAIOXG010000278.1:0-4175 GCA_036758085.1 Prevotella sp.
AGTCTTCCAATTGGCAACCTGCATATACGATGTAACATACTATTTCGCTAACAGATATTTCGATAAGAAAGACCGTACCATTGACCAAATGGTACAGGCTGCACGGAGTGGAAAACAAAATATCGCTGAAGGAAGTGCAGCTGCCACTACGTCAATGGAAACAGAGATTAAGCTCACTAATGTTGCCAAAGCAAGTCTACAAGAACTATTGCTCGACTACGAGGATTACATCAGAGTTAACGGGCTTGAGCAATGGACGGTCATGGATGAGCGCACACTTAAGGCAAGAAGGTACTCTGAGTCCTTCGAGCTTTTTGAGTTCTCCGTCTCCTCTGAATTCTCCGAGAACTCCTCTCCACAATAAAAACCTAAAACAAAACATAACAATGAAAAAAATCCTATTATTAGCAGCGATTCTCTTTGGCGTGACACTTGGTGCCGCAGCCCAAGATTATCCTTACGACAATCTCTACACCAATCTACCATTTAAAATGACGAAGGTTACTCGTCCGTCATTCCCCAACAAGACTGTCAGCATTAAAGACTTTGGCGCCAAGGGGGACGGGACTACCCTTTGCACTGCTGCCATACAGAAAGCTATCGACAAAACGGCAAAGAATGGCGGAGGTAAGGTTGTTGTGCCACAAGGTGTATGGTTTACCGGACCTATCGAACTGAAGAGTAACATCAATCTGCACCTTGAAAAGGGAGCAATTCTTTTGTTCTCTCCTGATCCTGATCTTTATCCTATTGTAAAATCTGTATTTGAAGGACTTGACACTCGCCGCTGCAAATCTCCAATCTCAGGATACAACCTGAAGAATGTGGCTATTACCGGACAGGGCGTTATCGACGGAAACGGACAATTCTGGCGTCCCCTGAAACGAGAAAAAGTGACGGCAAGCTATTGGAAAGAGGCAACATCTAATGGCGGTGCCTTTATCCGCGACGGTTTTTGGATTCCTACTGAGGGCGCATTAAAAGGCTATAAGATGGCTGACATGAATGTGCCGACAGGAAATCTCTCCGATGCACAGTGGGACAGTATTAAGGTCTTTCTGCGTCCGGTGATGGTAAATATCGTAAACAGTAAGAATGTCTGGCTTAATGGCGTAATATTCCAAAACTCTCCGGCATGGAACGTACATCCGCTGATGTGTGAAAACGTACTCATAGAGGATGTCGAAATACGCAATCCGAGCTTTGCGCAAAATGGTGACGGTCTTGATCTGGAATCATGCAAGAATGCTCTCATCGTAAATTCTCGCTTTGATGTGGGCGACGACGGCATATGTATTAAAAGTGGTAAAGATGCTGATGGCAGACGGCGCGGTGTACCGTGTGAGAACGTTATCGTTGACGGATGTACTGTGTTTAAGGGGCATGGAGGCTTTGTCGTCGGTTCTGAGATGAGTGGCGGCGTAAAAAATATTAGCGTAAGCAATTGCCAGTTCCTTGGTACCGATGTCGGTTTGCGCTTCAAAAGCAAGCGAGGCAGAGGCGGAATAGTTGAGAATATCTGGATTAAGAACATATCGATGTTTGATATCCCTACCGAGGCTGTTATCTTCAACTTATATTATGGTGGCATGTCGGCTGCAGAAGCACAGGCTGCAGGAAAAAATAAGGTTGAAGATATTAAGCCGGAACCTGTAACCGAAGAAACTCCTTGTTTCCGCAATATATATATTGAAGATATAGTATGTCGAAACGCTAATCGTGCTATGTTCTTCAATGGTCTCCCGGAAATGCCTGTCGAGAACATCAATCTCAAGAATATCGACATCACAGCCAAGAAACCTGCAGAATTTAAATACTGTAAAGGCATAAAACAGGAGAATGTGAATATTACGATTAAATAATCACGAGCTATTTTCTGTACCTATTGGCGGAATTAATTAGCAACATTTTTGTACGTTAATTCCGCCAACAGATTACACCTGTTTGTGTTCTATATATCTTATAAAAAATTCTAAATGTAGAAAACACAAACAAAAGTAATTTTCATAGGTTACAGACAACAAACTCATACGTTTTTACTTTTATAAAGAAGAAATTATATTTATTTACAAAATCTATTTTATATGAAGACAAGAAAGATGTATTATTCAAGCGAGAGCTTGAAAAAACTGTCCATCACGCTTGCTCTGTCCTCTGCAATGCTTTGTCCTGCATCTGTGTATGCAGTCGGCAATGGCAACGTTGCCCCTTCTCCACAAGCTGTTCAGCAAAGTGGTGTCGTTAAGGGTACTGTTGTTGACGAGACAGGTCAGCCTATGATTGGTGTGACAATCAAGGTGAAAGGCTCTCAAGCTGCTACAATAACAGACCTTGACGGTAACTTCTCAATCAACGCTTCTGCTGGTTCTGCTATCGAGTTTTCCTATATCGGATATAACACACAAACAATAAAGGCTACAGGAAGAAGTCTTAGTGTGAAAATGACTCCAGACAATAAGGTCATGGACGAGGTCGTTGTTATTGGTTATGGTACTCAGAAAAAACGCGATTTGACTGGTGCCGTTACTTCTGTCAAGAATGACGATATAACATTGTCTCCTACTTCCAATCCTATGGAGTCTCTGCAGGGTAAGGTTGCCGGACTTGACATCACGAAGTCTTCTGGTCAGGCTGGTGCTGGTGTTGATATTCAGCTGCGCGGTACTCGTTCGTTCACAGCAAGCGGAAATCCTACTGTGATTATCGACGGAATGCCTGGCAACCTCAGCACTCTTAACCCTAACGATATCGAAAGCATCGACGTATTGAAGGATGCGTCTTCAACGGCAATATACGGTTCTTCTGGTGCTAATGGTGTGATTATCGTTACTACAAAGAGTGGAAAGTCTGGTAAGGCTACCGTAAACTTCAATGCTTATCTTGGTGTCAACGGATGGTCAAAGACTCCAAAGATGCGTCATGGCAAGAGCTACTTCGACGTTATAAAGCAGGCTAAGATAGAAGCTGGAAATACTGATATTAAAGATGAGGACGTATTCGATGATCCTGCTCTTTATGAAGATTACATCGCCGGCAAGGATATAGATTGGGCTGATGAGGTGCTGAAAACAGGAATAACCCAAAACTATTCTCTCTCTGTAAGTGGAGGAACGGATAAAACCAAGGCTTATATGTCTTTGAACTTCACTGATGAACAGGGACAGTACAGAGATGACGACTATAAAGTTTACTCAACAAACCTGCGCATTGACCACCAACTAAAAAAATGGATGTCTATCGGAGTAAACATGCAGGGCAGTTATGTTCATAAGAATGCAGCATACTCTAAATTGACAAATGCTTTGAGAGCTTGTCCTGTAGGTTCTGTTTATGACGAGAACGGTGATTTGAATATCACACCGTCTGCAGGTAGCAACCTTATCAACCTGTTGGTTAACAACAAAAGCAACTATCGCAACAACAATGATGTTGCTCGTATATACATGAATCCGTACATTCGCATAACTCCTCTTAAGGGACTTACTTTCGAAAGTAGGATAAATGCCTCTCTCTCATTCAACAAAGCTAACAAGTTTGAAGGTATTGGTTCATACAATTACTATGATACCAATGGTGCTACGGCTACAGGTACAAACACTTCTGTATACGCAAGCGTAGCTCAAACAAATGGCTATAGCTATAAGTGGGAAAATATCCTTACTTATAATTTCAAGATTAACGACGACCATGACTTCACAATAACAGGCGTTACTTCTTGGAACCACAACCGTCAGGAGTATACTTTCTCTCAGGCTGACAGCTTTACATCAAACACATACCTCTACCACAACCTCGGTGCTGGACAGAACCAGCGGACAAAGTCAAGCTACACAATGTCTAAGGGTATGGGATTTGTTGGACGTATCAACTACTCTTATAAGGGAAGATACCTCGCATCTGCTTCAGTACGTCACGACGGATCTTCTCGTCTTGCTGACGGTAACCGCTGGGATACATTCCCTGCATTCTCTTTAGGATGGCGTGTAAGCGACGAGAGCTTTATGGAAAGTACTAAGGGATGGCTCGACAACCTGAAAATACGTGTAGGTTATGGTGTGACAGGTACTGCTGGTATTGATCCGTACTCAAGTATTTCTACTCTTGCACAAAGCTACTATGGACTTGGTGGTACTAAACTCCCTTCATATTATTTTGATCAGACCGTTGCAAACGTT
>DAIOXG010000279.1:0-4166 GCA_036758085.1 Prevotella sp.
ATCGAATCTGGCTTTGGCAACGTCATCCCGCTTTGGACATTCGGCATGAATTATTGAAACTTGCCTTACTTACAAAGCCACCCGGTATCCCCCTTATATTTAGGGAATACCGGGTGGTTTTAATATATTGTGATAATATGATTATTTCATGCCTACCGTGCCACTCATCAGTGACATGCCTTTCTTCTTTGCCGAAGCCTGAGTGCCGTCAACAGGGAAGGTGCGCGAGTAGATGCTCCATTCGCCATTGGTCGGGTCCATGTGAGAATGGAATGCTGCACGTGTTACGGTAGTGCCATAGCTGTCGGTAACGGCGAGAACTGCTACATACCAGCCACGCTCATCCTGAGTAAACTGACGTGAGTAGTTGAGCTTATTGCCAAGCTGCTTCACAGCATCTGTAACGTCTACGGCATCCTTCGATTCGTCCATATATACAGCCCAAGCATCCGAAGGCTTGTCGTATTTTCCAGTCTTCATATACTCGTTGAGAGCAACGTCCCAGTCGTTCTCCTTCATAAGGAGCATCTTAGCCTTGCTGATGCTTTCAGCCTTGGTCTTTATCTCATACTGTATGGCAACATTGCCAACGCCGTCCTCGTCAGCATCGCCACTCATATAGTTAGTGATGCTAACCTCCGGACAGTCGTTGTCGGCAACCGGTTTGATATGCTGGTTCAGTATCTGCGCCTTCACCCAGTTGCCGTTCTCGTCGATACCGAGCACATAGAACGAATAGTCGCCCTCTTCCGTAACGTTCCACTTCTGGGCGTCGTCCTCGCCAAGAGCGAGCCACTGGTCGCGGGTGAACTGAGTGCTCTGGGTAAACATCAAGTAGTCGTAGCTGTATACGTTGATAAACTCGTCGATAGACTTCGCCTTGCCAAGCACCATGTACAGGGTCTTTATTCCGCTTCCCGACTGTACATCGAAGGTAACCTGTCCGTTATCATCGATGCCCTTATATTCTACAGAGAGCGACTCGCTGCTCTCGCCAGGATCGGCTGTGCGTACCTTGGTATACGAGAGGTCGTCGTCGAGTGCCGGAGTACCGTTGTTTACGGTAACGCCGCATGTTACGATATAGTAGTCCTGTCCGCCCGGTATAAACTGAGTCTGTCCGGCAGCATCCTTCACGCCGTCGGTAAAGGTATAAGTCTGCGTTCCTGTGCCAGTATATCCGTATCCGGCAAGGATGAGTGTCTGGAAGATATTCTTGAGAGAAGCCTCATCGTTCTCGTCAAACGTGCCGTTCATATTTATCGACAGCAGTTCCACGTATGATTTCTTCAGCAATACATGCTGATACATCTTGTCGGCAAGCTTTGTCTCCACCTTATATGTAACGTAGTTCTTTCCTGTTTCAGTCTTCACCACCTCAACATCCTTCTGCTCGGGCACGCCCTCCGGTCTGCCGAAGGCGATGTAGTCTCCCTCGCCGAGCTGTACAGTGGCAACGGTCTGGTCGCCAAGGTTAAGGTTTACTTTCTGCTGCGCATTGGCGGTCATGCCGAATGATGCCACCATTATCAATGCGGATAATATAGTTTTTTTCATTTCCTTTTTCTCCTTACTTTACTTGGTTACTCTTGTTGCGTTTCCCTCGTAGTGTCCCTTCAGATTTCCGCCGAACTTCGTTGAGCCGAAGATAGCGAAATCTACATTGGCATTGTTGGCATTCACCGAAGCGCGGGCGTTGCCGCCGAGTGCGATAGGATCTGTTGCGTTGCCGGTGTTCGCCTGACGGTATGTCTCGCCGTTGTACTTTATCGAGATAAGTGCGTTTACGTCGGTGCCAGAGAATCCGTGTGTCTTGTCGTCGTTTATGAAGTCATCGGGATAAGTTAGCACGATATCGGCATCTGCCATTCCTTCAACGGTAGTAATGCCTTCCTTCTGCGAGAGATAGATGGTGTACATAGACCTTTCTTCATTGCTATTGTCGAGTTCTACCACACACGATTTCAAATCTATCGGGTCGGCATCAGCCACGGTATAGTTGCTCGGCACGGAGAGGTCGTACTCTGCCGGGGTGCCGCGGTAAACCA
This sequence comes from Prevotella sp., assembly GCA_036758085.1. Classification (GTDB taxonomy): domain Bacteria; phylum Bacteroidota; class Bacteroidia; order Bacteroidales; family Bacteroidaceae; genus Prevotella. The sequence goes on from DAIOXG010000279.1 coordinate 2,049, forward strand.
CCTGCACGTCGTAGTCGTCGTCGCCGATACCCTCCACGTCAACGATAACGCTGTAGAGTCCGTCGCCGAGGTCGTTCACGCTAACGTAGCCTGTGCCCTTGCCATTATATCCGTTGTAGAGGCTTACGAGTTTCGGGTCGTTCGGGTCGCTATAGTTGTCGTGGAACGTCAGTTCATACTCGCGGTTTCCCTTGATGTCGATATCCGTTCCGTCCATCTCTGAGTTTGGCACGAAGAGGCGGATATAGTAATAAGTATCGTCGAGCATGTTTGCCTTGTCGATATTTCCCGGTGTGAGATAGAATGCCACGCCGTCTGCCACCTTCTCGGCGAAGGCTGCACGCATGTCCATACGGTTGCCGTCTACGCTGAAGTAATACGGGTTCTGCTTTATCTCCGTAAACGGACCCTTGTATTGCGCTGCGAAGGTCTCTGCTCCTTCTGCCGCATCACCGCTGAAACGGAAGTCGAGTTCGTCGTCGGTATAGTTCAGATAGAGCGTTCCGTCGATGAAGAGGTCGCTGTAGTCGTCTGACGAGAACATCGGCGGTTCGTAGTTGTCGTCCTCATCATATTTTTTCTTGTCCATGAAAGCCACCTGGAACATCTCGTCTTCTTCAAACTCTTCAGAGAACTTGCTCAGCGTGATATTCTCTCCGAGCAGCGTCGGCGACATAACGATCTGCATGTAGTAGTCGCCGCCGGCTACATCGCTTGTAGTCTTGGCATCTTCGAGCGGCGAGAGGAACACGTAGATTTGTCCGTCCTGCTGCGTCACGATAGCCGATTTCATCTCTATCTTCTGGTCGCCCACCTGCACGGCATTGCCTTCGAGGGCGATGCTCTTCTGGAAAGTGATGTTGTCGATGTCCTTGCCAATCTCGTATGACGACACGATGCGACCGTTTTTCACGACAAACACCTTGTTGTCGTCATTCTGAGCCATCGCTCCCGTGAAAAGACACAGCAGCATGCTCAGCATGAATAATATCTTCTTTGTCATATTCTTGTTCTTTCTTTATTTTATATAATAGATACGGGGTATTTCTTGCATTTCCCCCATTGAGCCACTATCGCTTAACCATTTTCAGCGACTTTCCGTCGGCTTTTACTACATAAACTCCGTCGGCGAGCGCCGTTACGTCTACCGTTGCCTTGCCATTCACCGAAGCAGCCTTTTTCACCAATGCTCCTCCGGCAGAGAAAATTTCGAGCATCTTGCCGTCTGCCATACCCTCTACGCTCACGGTATTTCTGTCTGAGCGTACGACGATGCCGTTTCCAGCCTTGTTCTGTGAGATGGAAGTAGTTGCGGCAGTGAGATTGATTTTCTCGATATCGCTGATTTTGTGTGTCGCTGCCGTCTTGCCGTCCTTACCGAAGAAAACGGCATTGCCGTCAGCCACCTGCATCTTTGCCACCTGCGACAGCGTAATAACATGGCTCGTACCGTCTACGTAGAGCACGTCAACCTTGCCGTCGTCGGCAGAAGCACACAGTGCCATGCCACAAAGGCACAAGGTTACCAATAGTTTTGTTTTCATCATACTTTTATTGTTTGTAATATTGTTAAAAATTTTGCAAATTGGTTGTTACGACTATAAAACAGGTCCAAAGGTAATAAAAAAATTGTCAGATTCTCTATATATTCATGGAAATACTGGTAGATAATGTGTATTATCAGATGAGAGAGACTCGTTCCTCATATACCATCCTCGTATATAGTTTACCCATAAAAAACTGATGAAAAATAAAAAAATGTTTTTCGGTCATTTTACCCTCACACCCTCACACATACCCCTCAAACGCCCTGTTTATCGGCATTCTGAGGGTGAGGGTAAGTGTGAGGGGTGGTGAGGGGTAGGTTTAGTAATGCTGTTTCTATGCTTTAGCGGTAGTATCCGGCCCTTGCACCAAAGGTGCAGCATAGGTATACTTTTTATGCCACTATTGAAAGAACGGGGGAATTACTTAATTCTTAATTCTCAATTTCTCATTCCAAATTTCTCCCATTCCTCATTCATCTACCCTCACCACCCCTCACACTATCCCTCACCCTCGAAACCTCGATAAACAGGGGCTTCCGGGGGTATGTGTGAGGGTGTGAGGGTAAAATCA